>JAKPIR010000377.1 GCA_029549705.1 Pseudomonadota bacterium
TTGCGGATAAAAGACTAAATTAAAAATATAAAAACGTTTAGCCTCTAAATCAAAAAGCAGCGCTTGGCGGCTACCCCAGTTAAGCCAAGGCACACCATAGAAAAAAATCTGCGTGGCCCATATCATGACCCAACGCCAACTAGTAAAAAAGCCAGACACACTGCGCGGATAAATTTTATCCTGCGATGCATAGAGCGATACCATGACATCTTCTAGGGGGATTTTGGCTTCTTTTGCTTTTGCCGAATTAGCATTACTGGAAGGTTCGCTCATTTAACTACCTTGTATGTCTTACAAAATTGAAAAGCTTGTATGTCTTACAAAATTGAAAAGTCCCCATCAATACTAACACCATTGATGGGGGCCTGAATAACAACAGCAACTACTTGTTGTTTGACAAACCCCAAACGTAAGCTGCTAGCACTTGAATTTGCGCAGGCGTGAATTTCGATTCCCACGCTGGCATTTGGTTCATTTTACCTTCGTTGATACGCTTGATAATCGCAGCCTCACCCGCACCATGTAACCATATGCTATCTGTCAGGTTGGGGGCGCCAATATCTTGGTTGCCCTTACCTTCAGCGCCATGGCATGCGGCACATACTGCGAACTTCTCTTTACCCAAGCCTGCGCGGGCAGAGTCATGCATGCTACCAGAAAGGCTAAGTACATAATTGGCGACGTTCTTAACATCTTCCTCGTTACCAACCGCTGCGGCCATCGGTGGCATCATGCCAATACGGCCGCCCACCAAGGTTTCATGAATCTTCTCTGGGCTTCCACCATACAACCAGTCAGTATCTGTCAGGTTTGGAAAACCGCGGCTACCCTTAGCATCTGACCCATGACATTGCGCACAGTTATTCATAAACAGGCGCTCGCCAATTGCTTTTGCATCTTGGTTCTTAGATAACTCTTCAGGGCTTAACGCTGCAAATTTAGCGTACAAAGGTTCCAACGCCTTATTGGCCTCTGCAACCTCTTTGTCATACTGATTTGCAGAGGTCCAGCCCAATTTACCTGCATAACTACCCGCACCAGGATACGCCACTAAATAGAACAATGAAAAAACAATTGTTAAAATAAACATCCCCACCCACCAGCGTGGTAGCGGATTATTCATTTCACGAATATCTTCATCCCAAATATGGCCACTGGTATTATCGCCCGGCTTACTTGCCACTTTAATTCTGCTGGTGAGCCAGAGCCCTAGACCGCAGGCTACAATGCCACCGACGGCGATGACCGTGATAAACACAGGCCAAAAATTACTTGTAAAATCGCTCATTTTATTTTCCTTTAGCTTTTAACTTTAGTTTTTCGCATTTTTGCTAATACGCTTTTGCTTGGTGACTAGAGTTTATTCACTTAATCTTCTTTAAAAGGCAGGTTGGCTGCTTCTTTAAAGTCGCTAGACTTTCGATTGCGCCACACCCATACAGCAATACCTATAAACACGATGAAGCTTAAAACCGTTGCTACGATACGTAATGTATTGATGTCCATGGTGGTCACTCCCTATTTCAAGTGAATGCCAAGTACCTGCAAGTAGGCAATCAAAGCATCCATCTCAGTTTTGCCCTTCACTTCATCCACCGCTCCTGCGATGTCAGCGTCGGTATATGGCACACCGACTGCGCGAAGCGCTTTCATGTGTGAAGGCATTGCCTCCGCATCCACCAGATTCTTCTCTAGCCAAGGATACGCAGGCATAATGGAATCAGGCACCAAGTCACGCGGTTGATTGAGGTGAATGCGATGCCAGTCATCACTGTATCTTCCACCCACACGTGCTAAATCAGGGCCGGTACGTTTACTG
>JAKPIR010000385.1 GCA_029549705.1 Pseudomonadota bacterium
CTAAAACTTTATTTACTGTGCATTCACATTTGAATGAGCCGCTGCATCACAAATATCAGCGAAATCTTTAGCATTTAACGAACATTTACCGATAAGGCCACCGTCAATATCCTGCATAACGAATAATTGTACCGCATTTTGCGGATTTACGCTCCCTCCGTAGAGGATTTTAAGGCTTTGCGCTGCTTTCATATCTTGTTCTGCAATCTTATTACGAATAAATTCATGCATACTTTGTGCCTGTTCACCTGATGCTGCCAATCCAGTACCGATTGCCCAAATTGGCTCATAAGACACCACTGCTTGCGCAAATACCGATGCGCCATAGGTGTTAATGATGGTGTCTAACTGCTTGGCCACCACCATTTGCATGACGCCAGCTTCGCGCTCAATAAGCGTTTCACCTACACACAAAATTGGCGTTATGCCATGTTTTTGGGCTTGTATAAATTTAGTTGCGATGTTTTCGTCTGACTCACAATAGGCGGTAGCGCGTTCTGAATGACCAATAATCACATAACGCGCACCAAAGTCTTTCAGCATAAGAGTGCTGACTTCACCCGTAAAAGCGCCAACCTCATCTTTGCTGATATTTTGTGCACCCCAGGCAATGTTGGTATCTTTTAATAGTTGTTGTGCCTGAAAAAGATAGGGGTAAGGTACGCACGCCACCACATCGACACCACTAAGCGCAGATAATCGCTCAAGATAAGCCTTAATAAGCGCTTCATTTGTTGACAAGTTGCCATGCATTTTCCAATTGGCAACAACCAGTTTTTTTCGCATACTATTTTAATTTAAAAATGATTTGGCGTGATTTTACGCTGTTGTAGAAGCTTTCACTCAGATTAATTTGTAAAAAATGAGTAATTAAGGTTTGTAAGAAATTCGATAAATAACTTCCGCTCGATCATCTGACACATATAGTGCACCGTCTGGGCCAACGATTACATCCACGGGTCGCCCAAACGCTGAATGTCCATCCAACCAACCCGTAGCAAAATCTAGCACTTCAATGGGCTTGTCACCATCAAATCGCACCTGTATCAATTTGTAGCCACTGGGATTTTTTCGGTTCCAAGAGCCATGTAAGGCAACAATAGCATCTTTTTTATACGCTGCTGGCCAATTGGTTTTGTCTAAAAAGGAAATTCCCATTGGAGTTGAGTGCGCGGCAAACGTGATTACTGGTGGCGTAGCTGATTGACAGAAGTCTGGCTCACCCACAAAATTAGGGTCTGAAAACATGCCTGTTGCATCTTTAGCGCGACCCCAGCAATATGGCCAGCCGTATTGCTGGCCAGCCGCAATAATATTCAAATGTTCAGGCGGCAATTCGTCATTCACCTGGCCATTTTTAAATTCAGAACGATTATCTGCGCCATTGTTGGTTGCAAACATCATATGTGATGTTGGGTGCCATGCAAAACCTTGCGAATTGCGTAAACCTGATGCGTAAATGGGATTGGGCGTATGCCTACCTAGCGTCGCGAGGGCTCCCGCCGCCTTGCCATCAGGGGTGTAGCGAAGAATTGTTGCGCGTAACGGGTCGCTTTCAATACAGACATTACAACTTGAACCCACATTGATGTATAGCAGCCCATCTGGGCCTAACTTTAAACTTTTCAGCGTATGACCGCCCGTTGGTAAATTTTTAACCAGACTGGTCACGGTTTTGGCTGGCCAACCGAAGCGCGCAGTTGCCTGTGGGTCTTTTTCCAGCACAACAATACCATCCTGATTGGCGACATAGAGTTTTTCACCAACAAAGGCCAAACCATGCGGAGCGTTTAAATTCTCTGCAACCAGCACGGCTTGATTGTCAATGCTAGCCCGAGACTGTCCGCGTGCAAGCATCACCACTTTGCCTTGCCTTGGCAGGCTGACATACAAGTGTCCATCAGCATCAAAGGTCATCATGCGAGGTGCGCCACGCGTCGATGCCGGGTGCTTTTTGAAATCAGCGAACACCTCGATATTAAAGCCTTTAGGAAGATGGATTGCACCTGCAATTTCATTTGGCACTGG
>JAKPIR010000388.1 GCA_029549705.1 Pseudomonadota bacterium
TAAATTTAATGGCGTTCCTAAAGCTAATTTCGGACTGTTTTTGAAGGAGTGCGAGTGGCGTTTTAACAACCCAACACCACAAGCACAGTTAGTACAATTGAAACAATGGGTTAAACAACATATGGGCTAGTTATCTAGGACCGCCCCAAATTGTATTACCAGTTTCAGTATTTGATTTAGATTTAAATGATTATGAAGCGTATGACAAAGGCCGCCTGCCTTTTCGCGTGGATATCAAATCGTTTTTTCGCATTTCAGATTCTAACTTAGCGGCTCAACGTGTTGCTTCGTTTGCAGAACTCCAAAATCAGCTCAAAGCCATTGTACAAGGTGCTGTGCGTACCATTTTAGCCTCCAATCAAATTGAGGCGATTATGCAAGGTCGTGCCACATTTGGTGAGCAATTTACGCATGAAGTGGCCGCACAATTGACCAATTGGGGTGTTGTGGCAGTTAAGAATATTGAGTTGATGGATATTCGCGATTGCCAGAGTAGTGCGGTGATTCACAATATTATGGAAAAGAAAAAATCTTACATTGAGATGGAAAGCCGAACTGAAGTGGCTTCTAACATGAAAACTGCACAAATTGCAGAAATTGAAGCCCAGCGCGAAACCGATGTGAAAAAACAACTGGCTTTACAGCAAGTGGGTATTCAAACCGCCAACAAAGACCGTGAAGTGGGCATTGCCAACGAGCAATCTACCCAAGCGATTCAAGAAGAGCAGCGCGTGACCAAAGAGAAGGAAATGGCAGTCATTAAAGTGGCTGAAGTGAATCAGGCCGAAATCAATAAACAAGTGCAGTTGGTAAAAGCTGAGCAAGATAAACAAGCTGGCATTATTCAAGCTGAAGGGATTAAGCAGCGCGTAACCATCAATGCGGAGGGTGAAAAAGCAAAGGCGGTGCTAGATGCAGAAGGTTTATTAGAATCTAAAAAGCGCGAGTCAGAAGGCATTGCGCTTGAAGGCAACGCCCGTGCTGAGGCCGAAAAAGCAATGCAGTTGGCGCCAGTACAAGCGCAAATCGTGCTGGCTAAAGAGATTGGTGAAAATGTTGGTTATCAGCAGTATCTCATTACGGTTGAACAGATTAAAGCGAATCAGGTGGTGGGCGTAGAGCAAGCAAAAGCGCTTGAAAAAGCAGACATTAAAATTATTGCCAACAGTGGTGATGCCAGTTCAGGTATTGCTAAGCTAGGCGATGTGTTGACGGCTAAAGGCGGAACTTCTATTGGTGCGATGTTAGAAGGTTTAGTGCAAACTGAAACAGGTAAGGCTGTTGTTGATAAGTTTACTGGTAGCAAGCCGAGTGCTGATAAAAAGTAGCCCGAACGATTAGTGGATTAGTTTCTATTGGTTCGTTGGTTTATAAATGCGGATACTTTTCTAGGTTTTTATTCTCTTTTGGCAGTTCATAAGGGTCAGCCACGTAAGCTGGCCCTTTCATAATGATTACTACAGCGCAGCCAACTGCAACCGTACCGATAAAAAACCAAAAGGTAAAGATCAAGCCCAGACATAAATACACGGTCATTTGCTGGTCGGCACTGATGGTGCTGTTGGCTAAATAAAGATAGAGTATTTCTGCACTTGGAAGAAGTGTGCTGATAAGAAAAACTTTGGGCAATTTTTTAAGAAGCACCCATTCCATGCCTGAAGGTGCGTTGGTGTAGCCGGGTAATTTATTGAAGAAGTTCATCGCTACGGTGGATTCTTTTTTGTGGGAATAAGTTCCTGCCAATCATCGTAAATTTGATACTGTTTTTGCCCGAGAAAATTTTGATGCCCTGCAAGCCTTTATTTACAAGGCTTACAGGGCGGTCAAAAAGGTTACGTGCTAAATTCGAGCTTAAATGCGGTGTTGCGATATGGTTATTTGTTGCCTAACATGCCTTCCCAGAACTTCCACCAGACTTTTTCTTCTTGAACGACTTTGCCTGTGAGTAGCGGATTTTCAGGATAGTTGGTTTGCAAAATACGCAGTGTATCTTTTTTGAGGTCATCCAAGCCCAGTAAATCATAGGCGCTCACCATGGTGACCAATGCGCGCTCAACACCGGGCGATTGCGGGTAATATTCAATGACATATTTGCAGCGATTTACTGCGGCCAAGTAGGCCTGACGCTTCATGTAATAACGCGCCACGTCTAACTCATGTTCTGACAGGCTGTTAGATAAATAAACCATGCGCTGCGTGGCATCTTTGGCGTAGCGGCTATTGGGGTAGCGGCTGACAAGGTCTTTAAAGGTCATGAATGAATCGCGCAACGCCCGTGGGTCGCGATCGCTGATGTCTTGCTTGGTGAGTTTTTCAAGGATGCCGCGTTCGTTAAATACTGCCAGGCCTTTTAAGTAATAGGCGTAATCCACGTTGGGATGATTAGGGTGCAATTTAATAAAACGTTCTGCCGCAGCGACCGCTTGCACGGCATCGCCTTTTTTGTAATGTGCGTAAGCAGTTTCAAGTTGTGCTTGTGTGGCGTAGCGGCCATTTGGGTAGCGCGATTCCAGTTTGCCGAAGTAGACGATAGCTTTTTCATAGTCTTTATCTATCATTTTTTCTTCGCCCATTTGGTAAATGCGCTCAGCAGACAGACCTTTGGTATCATCTAACTCAGTTGGTGCGCCAAAAATGGTACAACCATTGAGGAATAAGGCAATTATCAAAATTAAGATATACTTCATGCAACACCCAATCAAAGAATTATCACCCATTATAACCGATGACAGACGCTACTCAACAATCTCTTAGTAACAACCTTACACTGACAATTCCGCATGATTTGGGCGGGTTACGCCTAGACGTTGCCTTGCAAACGCTGTTGCCTGAACATTCCCGCTCACGCTTACAGGCCTGGGTAAAAGAAGGCCTGGTGACGGTGGATGCGAAAACCAGCACGTCCAAAACCAAGGTGTGGGGAGGCGAGCAGGTGCTGGTACAGGTGCAAACTAAACCAGAAATTACAGCGTTTACAGCTGAAGATATTCCGTTAAATGTTGTCTTTGAGGATGAGCATCTTTTAGTCATCAACAAACCAGCAGGCATGGTTGTGCATCCCGCAGCTGGCAATTGGAGCGGTACGCTGTTGAATGCATTGTTGTTTCATGCACCGCAACTCAAAGATGTGCCGCGTGCTGGCATTGTGCATCGCCTAGATAAAGACACCAGCGGCTTATTGGTAGTCGCAAAAACCTTGGCCGCGCAAACCAATTTAGTGCGACAGTTACAGGCGCGCACGGTTAAGCGCGAATATCGTGCCATTGTATGGGGGCAATTATGGCGCAATGGCGTGGTGGATCAACCGATTGGCCGTGACCCGCGTTCACGCACCAAAATGGCGATTAACCGTATGGGCAAGCCTGCCATCACGCGTTACGAAATTCTGGAGCGCTTTTCTGTGCAGACCTATTTGCGTTTGAACTTAGAAACTGGCCGCACGCACCAGATTCGTGTGCATTTGCAGTTTTTAAAAGCACCGATAGTGGGCGATCCTGTTTACGGCTTCCGTAACATTGTGCCAATTCGTGCGATGACACAAACGTTACGCGATGCCGTGAGCCAATTTAATAGACAAGCACTGCATGCAATCAAGCTTGGGTTGCTGCATCCAGCTACCAATGAATTTGTGGAGTGGCAAATTGAATTGGCCGATGACATGAAAGCGTTACTGGAGGCCATGCGCCACGAAGATCCGCGTGATGAAGATGAAGAGGCGTTTGAGTTTAGTTCAGAGCCTTATCTCGCCGATGAAGATTATGAGGAGGATGGGGATTATGATGACGAAGACGATGAATTTGACATTGATGACGAAGCGTAAATCATGCCAAAACTAGAATTTATATCTCCCAACTGGCCTGCGCCAGCGAATGTAAAAGCCTTGCAAACCACGCGGCTAGGCGGCGTCAGCGTAGCGCCTTTTGCTAGCTTGAATCTAGGTGCGCATGTCAACGATAATCCGATATCGGTAGCCAAAAATCGACAGTTACTAAGCTCTTACTTGCCGAGCGAGCCGGTTTGGGTCAATCAAGTACACGGTGTTGAAGTGATTGATGCAGCACACAGCACTTGTTTGCAAAATGCCGATGCGTCATTTACCACCAAACCTAATGTTGTGTGCGTGACGATGACAGCTGACTGCCTACCTGTGCTGCTGTGTGATAAAGCAGGGTCAGTGGTGGCTGCTGTGCACGCTGGTTGGCGCGGTTTGTGCGATGGTGTATTAGAAGCAGCTGTCAGTAATATGCCCGTACAAGCAAGCGAAATTCTCGCCTGGCTTGGGCCTGCGATTGGCCCAAATGCTTTTGAAGTGGGCGGTGAGGTAAGAGCGCAATTTATTGCACAAGATGCGCAAGCTGAAAAAGCCTTTAAAGCGCAAGGCAACAAATGGTTGGGGGATATTTACCAAATTGCGCGCCAACGCTTAAATCAGCTTGGGGTGACGCAAATTTACGGCGGCAGCGTGAATGAAAACTTTTGCACCTATACAGATGCAACACGTTTTTATTCATTCAGGCGCGACAATGTCACCGGGCGTATGGCAAGTTTGATTTGGCTGACCAAATAAATATTTTCAACAAGTAATTAAGTAAAACGCGCGCCAATTTAACGTGCAATAAATTACGGTAAGTTCGTTGCTCGTTTATAATATCGGTTTCATCGGTCGTATTTGACATCTTCTGCATCTATAAATTATCTCATGGTTAACTTTGCAAGCACATTGTCAGCATTTTCCACGTTATCGTGGATTATCTTCACCAGCCTGATTGGCGGGCTACTGAGCGTATCTTTGGCGGCTTTGTTTGCCCTGAATGTGCGCATTACTTGGGTGCCGATGCTCGTGAGCTACGCTATTGGCGCGATGTTAGGTGCGGTATTCTTAGAGATTTTACCGCATGCATTTAGCATTGCAGGTAATATTGAAGCCGTTTCTGCGACTTTGCTGTTGGGGTTGCTGCTGTTTTTTGTGTTAGAAAAACTCGTCATCTGGCGCCATTGTCATGGTGATCACTGTGAAGTACACGCCATCCATACCGAAGACAACTGCCCGATTTCGCACCCTGAACATACGGAAAGTGCATCAACAAACGTAACAGCAAAAGAGGCTGGCACAAAATATCGTGCGGTTAGTACTGAGCAGCCATCTGTGCTGTTGAGTAGCAACCATACACTTGCGCATGGCCATGACGGCGGTCGTAGCGGCTTAATGATTATGATAGGCGATACCTTTCATAACTTTATTGATGGCATTTTAATAGCAGCAGCATTTACCGCTGATATTAAGTTAGGTGTGGTCACCGCTTTGGCCATTATTGCCCATGAAATTCCGCAGGAAGTCGGCGATTTTTTAATCTTGCTGCATTCCGGTTACAGCAAAAAACAAGCGCTTATTTTTAATCTTGTGTCGAGTCTAGCTACTATGGTGGGCGGCTTGATTGCTTATTTTGCCCTACAGCATGTGCAAGGGTGGATTCCCATTATTCTGGCATTGGCGGCGTCAAGTCTTATTTATGTGGCAGTGGCCGATTTAATTCCTGGCTTACATAAGCGCACTGAATTGAAAGCCACGATTGCACAAGTTGTGCTGATTTCAATTGGGGTCGGCACTATTTTTATTGCCCATGTGTTTTTAGAGTAAATGTTCGTTTTTATATCAGCAATAGCGTTAATTTTTCAGCAATAGCGTTAATTTTAATGATTGGTAAGTTTGCATGCGTGTATCAAATCCAAAAGTTGGTTTCGTTTCATTAGGCTGCCCAAAAGCCGGTTCAGACGCAGAGCGTATTCTTACGCAGTTGCGGGCGGAGGGTTATGAAATTTCCGGTACTTATGAAGAAGCCGATTTAGTCGTGGTCAATACTTGCGGCTTTATTGACAGTGCGGTTGAAGAATCTCTCGATGCGATTGGTGAAGCCATCAATAAAAATGGCAAGGTGATTGTTACAGGCTGTTTAGGCGCAAAAAAAGGCGTGGTGGAAGCTGCGCACCCAAGTGTGCTGGCCGTAACAGGCCCACATGCATTGGAAGAAGTGATGACAGCGGTGCATGCGAATTTACCCAAATTGCATGACCCATACACGGACTTAGTGCCGCCGCAAGGCATCCGCTTAACGCCCAGCCATTACGCGTATTTAAAGATTTCCGAGGGCTGCAATCACCGGTGCAGTTTCTGTATTATTCCCAGCATGCGGGGAGACTTAGTCAGCCGTCCGATTGGCGAGGTCATGAACGAGGCAGAAAATCTGGTCAATGCAGGGGTCAGCGAGATTTTAGTCATTTCACAAGACACCTCGGCCTATGGGGTAGATGTGAAATATCGAAGCGGCTTCTGGAATGGTCGCCCGGTTAAAACGCGCATGACGGAACTATGCCAAAGTTTAAGCGAACTCGGCGTTTGGACGCGATTGCATTACGTATATCCTTATCCGCATGTTGATGAAGTGATTCCGCTCATGGCCGACGGCCTGATTTTGCCTTACTTGGATGTGCCATTTCAGCATGCCAGTCCGCGCATTTTAAAAGCCATGAAACGTCCAGCGCACGCAGAAAACAATCTGGCACGTATCAAGGCCTGGCGCGAAATCTGCCCAGAATTAACCATTCGCAGTACCTTTATTGCGGGATTTCCGGGGGAAACGGAAGAAGATTTTCAACAGTTGCTGGACTTCTTAGAAGAGGCACAGTTAGACCGAGTAGGGTGCTTTGCCTATTCTGCGGTGGATGGCGCTGCTGCCAATGCGTTGGCAAATCAAGTGCCAGAAGAAGTCAAACAAGAACGCCTAAGCCGCTTTATGGCCGTGCAAGAGCGCATCAGTGCTGCTAAATTACACAGCAAAATTGGCAGTATTCAAACGGTGCTGGTGGATGAAATTGTGTCAGATGCCGAAGGCAACATCGAGGCGGTCGGCCGCACCAAGGCAGATGCCCCAGAAATAGACGGTGTCGTGTATTTGGAGGATGCGGAAGGGTTAACCCCGGGCGATTTTGTAGAGGTAGAAATCTACACTGCCGATGGCCACGACCTGCACGGTGGCCCGCCAAGAAATTAGCTTAATATTGCTCAAAAAGCTCGAGAAAAAATCAATGCTCTGGAAGCCTTGTAAATAAAGGCTTGCAGGGCAGGTCAAAAGGGTTGTGTAATATAACGTGCTAAAAAAGTCATTATTTTTAGTGTTTTCTGCGTAAATTCATATGCGATTGAATGAGCGTTTTTGCCTGATTGCGAAAACGGCTACCATCGGCATCTTTTACCCACATGTGGAGTAGGCCGCTAAAAAATAAATGCGTGTCTTGGGCAAGTGCGAGCGGGGAGAGCGTACATGACAAAAGGTTCTGAGCCTGCGCGCGCTGGTACCCGAGCACCAGCTTATCTAAGATGCTGGAACAGTTATCTAAAATTTGTTGCAGCACTTCAGAAAAGTCTTCTACATATTCACACTTAATCATGATGATTTCGTAAGTTTCACGCATTTCAATATTGTCATTTAACTCATCTATCGTTTGGCATAGACTTTTTTCAATTTGCGTGAGCGGGTCTTCATTGCCGTCAAGCGTTAGGCTGTCGTCCATGCGGTCAATCAGCGGTAACAGCACCTGTTCGCGTATGGCATGAAAAATTTCAGTTTTATTTTTGAAATGCCAATAGATGGCACCGCGCGTGACATTGGCTTGCGTTGCGATATGTTCCAGTGTTGTGCGACTCACACCACGTGACAAAAATACTTCACGCGCTGCTGTGATAATGCGCTTACGCGTGAGTTCAGCATCTTCTTTAGATTTTCTTACCATGTGAAATTACGCCTGCCTAGTTTGTATTAGATTAAATATTCACTTGCATGTAGCTTTATTTTTATTTAAGACAAATAAAATTTCGAAAAGATATATACATACATTCTTGTTTGTATATAATATACGCACATTCAATCAAGTAAGCAAGTATGGATTGGTTTTCTGTATTAGTCATTTGCTTAATTTATTAATCAACACGTAATGCCCGGAGTTTATGATGCTAGCAAAACTATTGACACAACCTTTATCCATCTCGCGGTCTTTGCAATTCATTATGTTGGTATTGATTGTTAGCTCGGCGATGAGTGGTTGCACAAAAAATGAATCCGCAAGCCAAGCAAGTGACAGTAGGCCGCCAATGCCTGTGGGCGTGTTGACGTTGGCGGCCGTGCGTGTGCCCATTAGCGCAGAGGCAGTCGCCCAAACTGAAGGTGCAAAAGAAGTGGAAATTCGCCCACGTGTGGGTGGTATTTTGCTCAAAAAAATGTTTGAAGAAGGCGCACCGGTTAAAGCCGGGCAGGTGATGTTTTTGATTGACCCAGTGCCTTTTCAAATCGCTTTGGCTAATGCCAAAGCGCAATTGGCACAGCAGCAGGCAAGAGTTGAGCAAACAAGGCGTGAAGCCGCGCGTTTAGAAAGTTTGTTAGCCAGCCAATCCATCAGTAAACGTGAAGCAGATAACGCCAGTTCTGACCATTCGCTCGCTGTTGCTGGGCTAGCACAAGCCGAGGCAAGCGTACGTGAGGCACAACTTAATTTATCGTATACCAGTGTGACCTCACCCTTATCAGGCATTGCTGGGCGTTTTGAATTTTCTGAAGGTGCATTGGTGAACGCCAATACCAGTTTGCTGACCAAAGTCAGTCAGGTAAACCCAATCTGGGTGCGCTTTAGTCTATCTGACAGCGAGTTAGCACAGTTGGGAGGTCACTTGTCGTCTGCGAATGTGAAAGCAGTCACGCTATTGACTTCTGATGGAAAAGAAGACGCCGCACAAGGAACGCTCAATTTTGCCGCAAGTGCAATTGACCCAGCATTAGGCACTCAACAGTTACGTGCAACCTTTGAAAATGCCAATAAACAGTTGCTTCCCGGCCAGTTTGTGCGTGTTCGCGTTACAACCGGGTATCAAGATGGTGTGTTTATGGTGCCGCAAACCGCGGTGATGACGAATGACCAAGGTAAGTTTGTCTACGTGGCTGAAAAAGACAAGAGCGGTAAAGCCGTTGCGGCCATGCGTTTTATTCAAGAAGGTGGATGGCAAGGGACGAATTGGGTAGTGTTAAGCGGCCTAAAGACAGGCGAGCAAGTGATTGTTGATAATTTGCTTAAAGTGCAGCCGGGGGCAGAAATTCAGCCGCACGCCATAGGCGCAGTACCGGAAGTTAATCATGGCAACCAAAATCACCCAGCGAAAAAAGGCTAAAAGATATGACCAAGTTTTTTATCACGCGCCCCATTTTTGCCTCAGTGCTGTCCATTATTATTGTCTTGGCTGGGTTGGCGGCAGCTTTTAAGTTGCCTATTGCGCAGTATCCGCAAATTGCGCCGCCCACGGTTACAATTACAGCCTCATACCCTGGTGCCAGTGCAGAAACGCTTTCAAAAACCGTCGCAGCACCTATTGAAGAGCAACTCAGTGGCGTGGATAACTTGCTTTATTTTTCATCCAGTGCTGACTCAAGCGGTACATTGGTGATTACCGCCACATTTGAGGTTGGTACAGATGTTGACCAGGCAACGTTTAACGTTAGCAACCGCGTAAATATTGCCACACCACGCCTGCCGGATGATGTACGCCGTAATGGTCTGATTGTGCAAAAAAAATCGAATGATATTTTGCTGGTAGTGATGCTTACATCAAAAGACCCAAAGCATGACCGGTTGTTTTTAAGTAATTACGCCACGCTCAATGTATTAGATGAGTTTAAACGTGTGAAAGGTGTAGGGGATGCGCTAATTTTTGGCGGGCAAGATTATTCTATGCGTATTTGGTTGCGGCCTGACCGTATGGCGCAACTCGGGGTTACGACCAGCGACATTGCTGCTGCGATTAGCGCGCAAAACAATCAATACGCTGCCGGCAAAATTGGTGCAGAGCCGGCGCCTGCAAGCCAGCAGTTGGTTTACACTGTCACGGCCAAAGGCCGATTGGTTGACCCTGAACAGTTTGAGAACATCATGATTAAGGCGGATGGCCCGCGTGGTGTTTTATATTTAAAAGATGTGGCAAGAATTGAATTGGGTGCGCAAAACTACAATGTGACTTCAGCCTTGAATGGTCAAACCGGTGTTGCGCTTCCAATATTTTTACAAAGCGGCGCCAACGCGCTAGACACCGCCAAAGGCATTAAAGATAAAGTAGAAGAGCTAAAAGCGCGCTTTCCTGAGGGCATGACTTATACCATCCCTTATGACACAAGTGACTTTGTAAAAGCCACCATTAATGAAGTATTAAAAACCTTTGGTGAAGCGCTGGTGCTGGTAGTGTTGGTGGTATTTTTATTTTTACAAAGCTGGCGTGCCACGTTGATTCCTATAATTGCGGTGCCCATTTCTTTAATTGGCACCTTTGCAGGCCTCTATATTTTTGGCTTTTCCATTAATTTGCTCACGCTGTTTGCCATGATTTTAGCCATCGGCATTGTGGTGGATGATGCCATTGTGGTGCTGGAAAACACTGAACGGCTGATGCGGGAAGAAAATCTATCGCCACTACCCGCAGCGATTAAATCGATACATCAAGTATCTGCCGCAGTGGTGGCGATTGTGTTGGTGTTGTGCGCAGTGTTTGTGCCGGTGGCCTTTCAGGGCGGAATTGCAGGCGAGCTATACCGTCAATTTGCGGTAACGGTTGCCATATCAGTGGTGATTTCGGGTGTGGTGGCGCTGACCTTAACTCCTGCCCTTTGTGCCATGATTTTAAAAAAATCTCATGGTGAAAATTGGTTTTTTACCAAATTCAACCAGTTTTTTACGCGATTTACGCATTTCTATACAGATACCGTTGGCGTCACGCTCAAGCATAAAATCATTGGCGCCATTGCATTTTTGGGCATAGTTGCTACTGTCATTTTGTTGGTCATGAAGGTGCCAGGTAGTTTTGTTCCGGCAGAAGACCAAGGGTATGTGGTGACGATTGTGGTGATGCCCAATGGCGCAACGCTCAGCCGCACCACAAAAACCACGGAAGACATTCGTGCAGCCATTCATCAAGATGATGCGGTTGCCCACGAGTTTGCCGTGAATGGTCTTGAGCTACTCACAGGAGCGAATAAAACCAACGCTGCCACCATGTTTGTCAGGCTAAAAGACTGGAAAGACCGTAATACAACAGCAGATGATATTGTGGGTAAGTTGTTTGGCATCGGCATGAGCCAACCGGATGGTATTGCTTTTGCAGTCAACCCACCGGCCATTCGCGGTTTGGGTTCTGCGGGCGGTTTTGAAGTGTATGTGCAAAGTAAATTGGATACTGATCCGCTTAAGTTAGCTGGAGTGACTAATCGTTTTATGGAAGCGTTGTCTGCTGATAAAAACCTAACGGGGTTGAATACTTTTTTTCGGCCGACAGTACCGCAACTCCTGATTGAAGTTGATGAAGCGAAAGCACTTTCACAAAAAGTAAGAATTTCAGATATTTATGCCACGTTGCAAAGCACAATGGGCTCGTTTTACGTGAATGACTTTAACCGAAATGGTCGTACCTATCGCGTGCAGCTGCAAGCTGAACAGCAGTATCGTATGCAGCCAGGAGACTTAGGAAAAGTGTATGTGCGTAGCCAGCCCACCGCAGAAAATCCTGCGGGTAATATGATTCCACTTTCTGCGTTGAGTAAAGTCACCAACATTGTTGGGGCAGAGCAACTCGAGCGCTATAACGGCTTACTTTCGGCAAAAGTGTTTGGTAGCGGCGCGAGTGGCGTGAGTTCGGGTGATGCCATTCAAGCTGTAGAACGTATTGCTGAAGCAAGTTTACCTGAAGGCTATCAAATTGCCTGGACTGCACAGGCCTATCAAGAAAAACGTACCGGTTCTGCTGCGCTGTTTGCCTTTGGCTTTGCCATTATCATGGTATTTCTCATTTTAGCGGCACAGTTTGAAACATGGGCTTTGCCGTTGGCGGTAATTATGGCGGTGCCGTTTGCTCTGGCAGGGGCCTTTTTAGCAGTGCTGTTGCGCGGCATGCCGAATGATATTTACTTTCAAATCGGGTTGATTACTTTAATTGGATTGGCTGCTAAAAACGCTATTCTGATTGTTGAGTTTGCCAGTCAAAAAATGGAAGAGGGTATGCCAGTTGCAGAAGCTGCACTTGAAGCTGCACGGC
>JAKPIR010000076.1 GCA_029549705.1 Pseudomonadota bacterium
ATCCGCATTTGGTTAAAAATTATAGTGCAACGCAATTGGCAGGCAAAAAACAAGTCAAAGCCGCACTACAAGAAAGATTGAGGCTTGAAATTGATGCGGATGCACCATTACTGGGCGTGGTGAGCCGCTTAACGCATCAAAAAGGTTTGGACATGCTGGCACCCATAGTGCCCCAATTATTAGAAGCGGGCTGTCAGTTAGCACTGTTGGGTGGTGGTGAAAGCGAGCTCGAAAACGCTTTTCGCCATTTAGCAAGAAATCATTTAGGGCGCGTGAGTGTGAACATCGGCTATAACGAGCCGCTATCCCATCAAATCATGGCAGGCAGTGATATGTTTATTATGCCATCGCGCTTTGAACCCTGTGGACTCAACCAGTTGTATGGCCTCGCATATGGCACGCCGCCGATTGTGAACGCCACTGGCGGGCTTGCGGACTCGGTCATTGATACCAACATCATTACCTACAAAAACAAAACTGCGAATGGCTTTGTCATGAGCGAACCCAGCTCTGCAAGTTTGTTGCACTGCATCAAACAGGCACTGAATGTATATCAACATGATGCGGACGCGTGGCGCCAAATTCAAAAAAATGGCATGTCGCAAAACTTAAGCTGGGATAAAAGTGCGCTGGAATACTTGGCAGAATATCAAAAACTACTCGCTTAATCTTTGAAAATTAGCAAGGCGGAAAAACTGGCACAGTTCATGCTTAATTATACTTAAGCTTCTCCAAGGCTGGTTTTTCTCCCTCCCGGGCGTCCTGAAAGACGCCCTCTTTTTTGGCTAGTTCACTTGATGATAAAGTGCTCTCGATAGTATTTTAGCTCGTCAATGGACTCATAAATGTCAGCCAAAGCCTCATGTTTACTGGCTTTCTTGAATCCTGCATAGATTTCTGGCTTCCATCTTCTAGCTAACTCTTTGAATACACTTACATCCAAGTTGCGGTAATGAAAATAACTTTCCAAATTTGGCATATAACGTGCCATAAATCGTCGGTCCTGACAAATTGAGTTACCACACATCGGTGATTTTCCTGCGGGAACAAACTGTTTTAAGAAATCAATCATCTGCAAGGTAGCGGCCTCTTCATCTAATGTGGAGGCTTTTACCTTGTCTATTAAACCAGAACGGCCATGTGTACCCTTGTTCCAGGCATCCATGCCATCCAAAACAGCATCACTTTGATGAATCACCAGCACGGGAGATTCAGCCAGGACATTCAAATCCGCATCGGTCACCACCGCGGCCAATTCTAAAATACGGTCAGAATCAGGCAATAATCCGCTCATTTCCATATCCAGCCAAATTAAATTATTCTGATTACTGCTATTCGTCGATTCTGCCATCATGATTTCCATTAAAATATCAAAATTAAAGCGCGATTTCATTTTTGGCGCGAACCAAATGCAAAATTATGCTTCACAATAGCAATATATTAACCGAACTGACTGCATTATGCCCACAACACTCACTGTTACTTTTATTAGTTTACTCATTGCGACCACTTTCATTCGCCTTTGGTTAAGTCGCAGGCATTTTTTACATGTGCAGCAACACCGTCAAGCGGTCCCTACCGCCTTCAGTGAAAATATTACATTATCGGCCCACCAAAAAGCCGCCGACTACACCGCGGCTAAAACCCAATTAGCCATGGTAGAAGTGGTTGTGCAAGTGGTGCTACTGCTTTGGCTGACCCTCGGTGGCGGTCTGCAATGGATAGATGATATTTGGCGAAACCTACTGCCTAGTCAGGAAATCATACGGGGTGCGCTTGTTATTAGCAGTGTGGTGATTGTCAGCAGTTTGATTGACTTGCCATTTGAGTATTACCGAACTTTTGTGGTGGATGAGAAGTTTGGCTTTAACAAAATGACACCGGCCATGTTTGTTACCGACCTCATCAAACACACATTAGTAGGTTTGGCGCTTGGCGCCCCTATTTTGCTGGTGGCGCTTTGGTTGATGCAAGGTGCAGGAAACTACTGGTGGCTGTACTTGTGGGTTATTTGGAGTGTCTTTAATCTCGTCATGCTCGCCATATATCCAACATTTATTGCACCCTTGTTTAATAAGTTTACGCCGTTAGAGGACGAAAATCTCAAGCAACGGATTGAAGCCCTGCTCACAAAGTGCGGTTTTAAATCG
>JAKPIR010000409.1 GCA_029549705.1 Pseudomonadota bacterium
TGAAATTCAAGATAAAAAACATGTAACCTTTTTCGCTGCCCTGCGAGCCTTATAAATAAAGGCTCACAGGGCAGAAAAAATTTCTCGTAGTCAATATTCGCTTACAATAGACCTTGCGTTTCTTGATTGATTTCGTCTTCAAGCGAGGTATCCTGCATGTTTTTTGCCATGGATTTTGCGTAGTTAACTAATGCCTTCGCAACGTCTTTTTCACCCTGTGCCGCTTTTACTACGCCTAAAATGCAGCTACCTTTGGCTTCATAGTAGGCACCGCCCTGCTCTTTTGCAAATTTAATGATTTTATTTAAAGTGCTTTCTGCACGAATATATTGCTTTGCTAAGCCATAATAGCGTCCTAATTCAATGCTGGCCTGCGCATATTGGTCTAAGGTGCCCGATTTTTCATGCATCATATAAGCCTTGATTTGATACTCAAGTGCAGCATCGTGCTGACCCATTTTATGGTGCGTTAAGGCAATTTTTTCAAAGCTTTCACCGCGCTCATTGTCATTGGCATCCAGCTTATTCACGGCCTGATACTGCGCCAATGCTGGCTCAAATTGCTGGTCATTAAGATATGCGTTACCCAAAGCTAAATGACTGGCGCGCACATAAGTGGTGCTATCGGTCGTTTTAGCGTAGTCAAGCGCCTGCTGGTAGCTCGTGATTGCCAAATCTAGTTGCTTTAGGGAAAGATGTGTACTGCCAATTAGCAAGGCCGCGATGGCTTTTTGTGCACTATCGCTAGCATTAAGCTGTGCAAGTTTAAAAGAATCCAGGGCGTTATTAAAATCATTGCTTGCGATGAATGCACGGCCTTGGCACAGCAACGTATCGACCTCTTTAGGATTCCCCATCAGTGCGTTCTTTGCGGTAGTCAGTGCTTTAGCGTAATCGCCTTTTTGGAGCGCTTGCTGACAGCTTTCAGCCTCAGCAGAAAAAGCTGTAGAAATGTTTAAAAACAATAAGATAAAAACATAACTTAAAGTATAGTTTAACTTCAATTTTGACCCAATCTTCATAATAAATATTTCTTTAACACAGCGCTTTCTAGACTAATCTTAGCGCGCTTGGTTCAACTTTCAGCAAAGCCAAATTGACAGGCGAATACTTAACCCAGCAATTGCTGCAGGCCCGCTTCATCTAATATTGTTAAGCCCAATTCTTGCGCTTTATCTAGCTTGCTGCCTGCGTCACTGCCTGCCACAACAAAATCAGTTTTCTTTGAAACACTACCGCTGACTTTTCCACCAGCCTGCTCAATCAACGCTTTGGCGGACTCACGCGATAACGTAGCAAGCGTGCCGGTTAACACAAAGGTTTTACCCGCTAACTGGCCTGTCACCTGCTGTTTGCCCTCGCTTTCAGGCCATGTTATGCCCGCGGCTAATAGCGCCGCGATGACTTCTTGATTATGCGTTTCACTAAAAAAATTGGTAATGGATTCAGCAACCACCGGACCCACATCATTCACTGTTAACAATGCCTCAGTATCGGCTTGCATTAATGCTGGTAAATTACCAAAATGCTTGGCTAGATCTTTTGAAGTAGATTCACCGACATTACGCATGCCCAGCGCATAAATAAATCGTGCCAGTGTTGTTGTTTTACTGCGATGCAAAGCATCGAGGATATTTTGTGCCGATTTAGTGGCCATGCGTTCCATGCTACTTAGCGTTGCCAAATCAAGTGCATAAATATCAGCCAGACTGTGCACCAAATTCGCCTCGACCAACTGATCCACCAGTTTTTCACCCAAGCCTTCAATATCCATTGCACGGCGTGAGGCAAAGTGAATAATGGCCTGTTTGCGCTGCGCCGGGCAAAATAGACCGCCCGTACAGCGTGCAACAGCCTCATCTGCCGGCTTTAAAATGTGCGAGCCGCACTCTGGGCAAACGTGCGGCATTTCAAAGCGGCGCGCATTGAGATCGGAAGAGCGTC
>JAKPIR010000419.1 GCA_029549705.1 Pseudomonadota bacterium
CATGCTCATCTTGAATACCCGCCACGCCACGTGCATAAGCGCCACGCATGTCAGATGACACCGCAATTTCATAAGTACCCACCAATCCTACCAAACTACGCTCTGATGGAACGCCGAATTTAGTCTCAAGACCATTCGCCAATTTGACTTCACCAACCTCAGGTAGAAAATTCAGCGCATCATCGTATGGTTTTACAGGTGAAATCACCACAGATGAATCGGTTGTTTTAGCTTCTGATGGCGCAGGGCTTGCGATTGATTTTTTTGTGATTGATTTACGTTGCGAGGGTGGCAATACTGCGTTGATCGCTTCAACCGCAGCATTGGCTGCATTGGCAGCACTCTCAGCCGCCACTGCTGCGGCACTTGCCGCTGTTGCGGCCGCAGCCGCGGCATCTGAAGCAGAAGATAATGTGGTACTTTTGCGTATTTCCGCCTCAGTGGCTTTGCTACTTTCAGCAAAAGCAATTGGTGCATTCAAACTGATTCCTGCGAGCATCAGCAAGTAGTGAGCACGTTTTAACCCTAGTTTCATTCCATCCCTCTGTGTTCTGAATTTCTTGCCAATTGCGCGCGCAGGCGCTTAAAACCTAGCAAGTCGTAATTTTTTTAGAGTATATAGCAAAATTTTACATTTCCATAATTTTAGGCAGATTGGATACACTAAATAAATAGCAAAAAAACCGCAAAAAATTAAGCTAACCTTTTGCGATGCTCTGTAAGCCTTTATTTATAAGGCTTACAGAGCATGTTTTTTCTCTCGAGGAATTGAATCAGCGAATTAACCTTTTTTTAGAAGGTTAATCCACGGATTAAAACGTGACATTGTTGCAAAAAAACAACGGATACTAACCATTAAAAAGATTAGTTATTCTCGGTAGATCCAAGCAGGAGTTTTTCATTGACCGTGACTTTTGCCTTTTCACGCAGAGATTGCTTATAGGCGGCAAGGTATTCGCTTTGTAATGCCGCGTCTATTTCGTTCTGTGCAATTTTTTCCGCTTCAGGATCTTCCGATTTCAATGTTTTGGACTCCAGCACTTTTACCAGCAAGTAGCCTTGCTGTTTATCCGCCAAGCCTGAATACGCTGGCAGTTTTGAAACATCCGTTTTGAAGGCCTGCGTCAAGGCTAACTCAGTTAGGCCCTGCGCATTTTTACGATCTACCGCCACTTCAGATGTCCACTGCAAATCTGCCACTGTTTTACCAGCACGTAAATCTTTGAGCGCAGTTTCACCTTTGGTTGTCGCTAATTTTGCAGCCGCCTCTAGTTTCAGCAAAGCTTCAATACCTTCTTTGACTTCTTCAAAGCTCTTCTGCGTTGCCGGTTTAAAATCAACCACGCGCGCAGACACTAGATTATTCGGCGAAACTTCCATTGCTGCCGTGTTGCGACGGTCTTTCAATGATTCGGCTGAGAAAACTAAGTCAACAAACTTGGTGTTATCTTTAAAAAATTTGGCTGCTGATTCACGTGTCAGCCAATCAGATTTTTGCACTTCGCTACCAAAAGCTTTTGCAGCAGGTTCTAAACTGTTGGATTGTGTATAAACCAATTCACTAAAACCCTCTGCCTGTTTAATGAATTCATCTTGTGCTTTCTTAAACATTAAATCACCTTTGATTTGCGGTTTTAATGTTTCAAAATCCGTGTTCTGCCCCACCACCTCAGTCACTTTAATAATATGATAGCCGTACTCAGACTCTACCAGATCACTAATTTCATTGACTTTTAAGTCATAGATGGCTTTTTCCACCGGTGGCGTGAAGTAACCGCGGCCTTGAATGCCTAAATCACCGCCTTTAGCTGCCGACTCATCGTCTTGCGAATTTTTAACAGCCAGTGCTTCAAATGTTTTGGGCGCTTTCTTGATTTCAGCCAGCAAGCTTTCCGCCTTCGCCTTCGCTTCAGCTTTCTTTTCGGGCGTTGGGTTAACGCCAAAACCAATCAAAATATGGCTGGCGCGGCGCTGTTCTTTAGCTTTAATATTATCAATGTTGTCATCATAGAATTTACGCACATCAGCATCGCTCACAGATACACCAGTAATCAGTTGCGCTGCAGATAAAAGTAAAAATTCAATCTTTACTTGCTCCGGACGCATTAATTTTGCTTTATGCTGCTCGTAATAAGCTTTTACTTGCGCAGGGTCAACTGTGACCTGATCAACAAAATCTTTCGTTTTGATTTCAGCCACGGCCACCACACGTTGCTGATTGGTTAGTTGGTAAGCTTGTTCAGCCCTTGCTTTTGAAATAAAACCCAACTTAGCAAAGTTATCTTGTGCCTGCTGCGTTAGCAAATCCGCACGCATACGCGCTTCAAATTTATTGGGCGTCAGTCGGGCATCCGTGAGCGTT
>JAKPIR010000422.1 GCA_029549705.1 Pseudomonadota bacterium
TTAAAAACAATAAATCCATCTATTTATCTGATGAAGATATTGCAAAATTAGTGCCACCGGGTGTTGAGAGCCAAGAAGCTAAACGCACATTAACGCGTTTATACACTAAATTTAAATCAGGCGTTTAATGTAAAAAGTGCGGGTGTTTATTCCGCCCGCACTTGGCTTTTTTCTATTTTGCATCATCATTCGATAAGGGTTTTTTATGGCAACCGCACCTAAAGAAATCAACCAGCCAGCGCCAGAGGTGTTATTGCGCGTTGAAAATGTCACCAAAATTTACGATGGCACGGTCAAAGCGGTGGATGATGTTTCATTGACTGTGAATAAGGGTGAAATTTTTGCCCTATTAGGTGGCTCTGGTTGCGGTAAATCCACACTGCTACGCATGATGGCAGGTTTTGAAACACCCACTAAAGGCAAAATTTTCTTAGCTGGGCAAGATATCACCAACCTGCCGCCGTATCAGCGACCTATCAACATGATGTTTCAGTCTTACGCTTTATTTCCGCACTTGAGTGTTTGGGAAAATATTGCTTTTGGCTTAAAACGTGATGGCATGCCCAAAGACCAAATTGCTGAGCGTGTCGAGAAAATGTTGAGCCTAGCGCAGCTCGGTAAATTTGCGCAACGCAAACCGCATCAGCTTTCAGGTGGGCAACAGCAACGTGTGGCTTTGGTGCGCAGTTTAGCAAAACGCCCGCAATTACTTTTGCTGGATGAGCCTTTAGGCGCACTCGATAAAAAACTGCGTGAAACCACGCAGCTCGAATTAGTAAATATTATTGAAGAAGTGGGTGTGACCTGTGTACTGGTGACGCATGACCAAGAAGAAGCGATGACCATGGCGTCACGCATTGCGGTGATGTCTGAGGGTTACTTTTTGCAAGTAGGTGCGCCAGACGCTGTGTATGAGATGCCTAATAGCCGTAAAGTGGCTGACTTTATAGGCAATGTGAATATTTTTGAAGGCGTGATTGAAGAAGATGAAGCGGACCACGTCACCGTGCGATGCCCTGAGTGTGTGCATTACGTGGGACATGGTGTGAGCGGACATACTGGCATGGCGGTAGGGGTGGCGTTGAGACCAGAAAAAATCATGCTGTCCGACAAAAAACCCAAGGGTGAGTACAATTGGTGTGAGGGCGAAGTGATAGAAATCGTTTATTTTGGCGCCCATACCACCTATCACCTGAAACTGGATTCTGGCAAAGTCATTAAAGCGCAAGAACTCAATAATACACGTGATTTAAGCTGTGGCCTTACGTGGGGTGATAGGGCTTACGCACACTGGAATGATTTGGCGATGGTTGTGTTGGCACAATAAGGGAGCGAAAAATGGCGACTAAGCAAAGTTTTTTCTCGCGCCTGTTTGATGGAAAGCACGCTGTCATTGGCATTCCATATCTTTGGTTTACTCTTCTAGCGGCAATCCCCATTCTGATTATTTTAAAAATCAGTTTGTCTGAAATGCAAGGTACTTCAGTTTCAAACATGATCGACTGGAGTAATGGTTGGCCGAAGCTCACGCTTAACTTTTCTAGTTACCAGTTTATTTTTAGTGATTCTTTATACCTTAAAACCTATATCTCCTCTATCAAATATGCGCTACTCACCACGTTAATTTGTCTTATCATTGGTTATCCTTTCGCGTATTTTATGGCACGCTCGCCCAAGCATTTACAGCCCATGCTGTTGATGTTGATTATGTTGCCGTTTTGGACATCATTTTTACTGCGCATTTACGCTTGGAAAACTTTGCTCGAAAATAACGGTATTATTAACAATGTACTCATGAGTGCGGGCATCATTGATACGCCGATAGCGATGATGAATACTCCGTTTTCGCTCATGATAGGCATGGTGTATTCTTATTTGCCGTTTATGATTTTGCCTTTATACGCTAACTTATCTAAGCTCGATATGCGCTATTTAGAAGCGGCGGCCGACCTTGGCACCAGCCCATTCAAAGCCTTTTGGCTCATCACTGTGCCACTCTCAAAAGCGGGCATTATCGCGGGTTCGATGTTGGTATTTATTCCTACGATTGGCGAATACGTTATTCCAGAATTATTAGGTGGCTCAAGCACCTTGATGATAGGCCGAGTGTTGTGGAATGAATTTTTCAGCAATAACGATTGGCCGATGGCCTCAGCCGTGGCGGTAGTAATGATTCTCCTCATATTAGTGCCGATGGCGATTTACAATAAATCGCAAGCAGAGGCGGAGGTAAAATAATGAGCCAAGCATCCAATAATAAAATTTTCTCTAACTTGTGGATGATTGCAGTTTATATCTTTCTGTATTTGCCAATTTTAACGCTGGTCGTGTACTCGTTTAATGACTCAAAACTGATTTCCACGTGGACCCACGCCAGTTTGCGCTGGTATGAGGCGCTCATCAAAGATGACGATCTAATTTCAGCCGTATTGCTCTCGCTTAAAATTGCTGGCATTTCTGCGCTGATGTCGGTGTTTTTTGGCACGTTTACAGCGTTCGCCCTAAATCGCTATAAACGCTTTAAAGGGCGCACGCTACTGTCATCCATGTCGAGTATGCCGCTGGTGATGCCTGATGTGATTGTGGGCTTGTCCCTACTACTCATGATTATTTCTGTGCAACATTGGCTGGGGTTTCCTGAAAAAGGCTTATTCACCATATTGCTAGGTCACGCCTTGCTGGGTACGGCCTATGCGGCGGTGGTGGTGACTTCACGTTTGCGTGAGATGGATAGCAAGTTAGATGAAGCCGCCATGGATTTAGGCTGTAAACCTTGGCAAGTGTTTTATTTGGTCACGTTGCCGCTGCTGTTGCCTGCGTTGGTTTCTGCCTTCCTACTAACATTTACCTTGTCTTTTGATGATGTGGTGTTGTCGTCATTCTTGTCCGGGCCTGGTTACTCCACCATGCCAATGGTGATTTTTTCACGTGCACGGTTAGGCCTAAACCCAACGATTAACGCTGTGGCTACCGTGACGATTGTGGTGGTGACAATTGCGGTAATTGCTTCTAGCTTTTACACCTCGCATCAAGCACGTAAGCGTAAACGTGAAGAAGCGCAAGCTTATAGTGATAGTAATAAGTAACAAAAGAATGTAGGAGCGAATTTATTCGCGAAAGCAACGTTGCAAATCGCGAATAAACTCGCTCCTATATCAACTAACTAAGCAGAACATCATGTCATTACAAATAAAGCACTCCACCTTATTCAAAAACAACCAAACCTTGCTCGCAGGCGAATGGGTGGGTGCGGATTCGGGTGAAACGTTCACTGTTACTAATCCTGCCAATGGTGAGCGTATTGCTAACGTGCCGCGTATGGGCAAAGCCGAAACTGAGCGTGCGATTATTGCCAGTCAAGCCGCTCAAAAACAGTGGAAAAACCTCACCGCTAAAGCGCGTGCCGCCATACTTAAACGCTGGTTTGATTTAATGATGTTGCACCAAGAAGATTTAGCACAAATTTTAACCGCCGAACAAGGCAAGCCGCTAGCGGAAGCACGTGGTGAAGTGGCTTATGGCGCAAGTTTTGTTGAGTGGTTTGCTGAAGAAGCAAAACGTGTTTATGGTGAAACTATTCCTGCACCTACTGCCGATAGAAAATTGTTGGTAGTTAAGCAACCGATTGGCGTGACGGCCGCCATTACGCCTTGGAATTTTCCCATTGCTATGATTACACGTAAAGCCTCGCCTGCACTAGCGGCAGGGTGCAGTATGATTATTAAACCTGCTGAAAATACGCCGTTATCTGCCATTGCTTTGGCGGTGTTGGCTGAAGAAGCGGGCGTGCCAGCAGGCGTGCTGCAAGTGGTGACGGGCAAAGCGCGCGAAATTGGCGCGGTGCTCTGTGAAAGCCCGGTTGTCACCAAACTTTCATTCACAGGCTCAACCGAGGTTGGCCGCATTTTAATGCGCCAGTGTGCCGATACGGTTAAAAAATTATCATTAGAACTAGGCGGCAACGCGCCGTTCATTGTGTTTGACGATGCCGATTTAGATGCGGCGGTTGAAGGCGCAATGATTTCTAAATTTAGAAATGCAGGGCAAACATGTGTGTGTGCCAACCGTCTTTTTGTGCAAGATGGTGTATTTGATGCGTTTGCCGCAAAACTCGCGGCCAAAGTTGCTACACTCAAAGTGGGCGATGGTACGGCAGACGGCGTGACACAAGGCCCATTGATTGATGAAGGCGCTGTTGAAAAAGTTGAGAGCCATATTGCGGATGCCTTAAGCAAAGGGGCTACTTTATTACAAGGTGGTAAACGTCATGCGAATGGCGGCACTTTCTATGAACCCACCGTACTTGCCGATGTGAGTGCGAACGCACTGATTTTTAAGGAGGAAACCTTTGGCCCAGTCGCGCCGTTATTCCGCTTTAAAACCGATGAAGATGTGATTGCGATGGCGAATAATACTGAATTTGGCTTGGCTTCATATTTTTATAGTCGTGATATTGGTCGCATCTGGCGTGTGGCAGAGGCGCTTGAGTACGGCATGGTGGGTGTCAATACCGGCATGATATCAAACGAAGTGGCACCCTTCGGCGGTGTGAAACAATCAGGCCTTGGGCGTGAAGGTTCGCACCACGGCATTGATGAATACTTAGAAATAAAATATATCGCAATGGCGGGGCTTTAAAAATGGCTGATATTAAAATAGACTGGCACGCACGTGCTAAATCCCTAAAAATTGACGGCCGCGCTTTTATTGGTGGCGTGCGGATGCCTGCCGCTGGCGGCCAAACATATGAATGCTTTTCACCCATTGATAACCGTAAATTAGCCGATGTGGCTAGTTGCCAAGAAGTTGATGTGAATTTAGCCGTGGCTTGTGCGCGAATCGCGTTTAACGACCGCCGCTGGGCAGGTTTAAGCCCACGTGAACGCAAGCAAACCATGATTCGCTTTGCCGATTTACTTATCAGTAATAAAGAAGAGTTAGCTTTGCTAGAAACGCTTGATATGGGCAAACCCATTAGCGCCAGTTTGAGTGTAGATGTAAACTCTGCCGCCAATAGCTTACGCTGGTTTGGCGAGGCGATAGATAAAGTGTATGACGAAATTGCGCCCACAGCCGACCACACTTTAGCCATGATTACACGCGAGCCTATTGGTGTGGTAGGCGCGATTGTGCCGTGGAATTACCCTATTTTAATGGCGTGTTGGAAGATTGCGCCAGCATTAGCTTCAGGCAATAGCGTAGTGCTGAAGCCTTCTGAAAAGTCACCGCTCACCGCGTTAAGATTAGGCGATTTAGCATTAGTAGCAGGTATTCCCGCCGGCGTGCTGAATGTGATTCCTGGTTTTGGCGAGCAGGCCGGCACACCGCTTGCCATGCACATGGATGTAGATTGTATTGCGTTTACAGGTTCTACTGGCGTGGGCAAAAAAATTCAAATCATGGCAGGGCAAAGCAATTTAAAACGCGCTTGGTGCGAGTTAGGCGGCAAGTCGCCCAATATTGTATTTGCCGATTGTAAAGATTTGGATATTGCCGCTGCCGCAAGCGCAGGCTCAATCTTTTATAACCAAGGTGAAAGCTGCAATGCCCCTTCACGCTTGCTGGTGGAACGGTCTATTAAGGATGTATTTGTGCAGAAAATTCTTGCAGAATTAAGCAAATACCAACCAGCTGACCCTTTGGATGAAAGTACGACCATGGGCGCTTTGGTAGATTGCGGGCAAATGCAAAATGTACTGAAATACATCGCCAGTGGCAAAGCGCAAGGCGCAAAATTATTGGCTGGTGGTGAGCAAGCACGCACTGAAACGGGCGGTTTTTATGTAAGCCCCACCGTGTTTGATAATGTGACCAATGATATGACCATAGCGGCAGAAGAGATTTTTGGCCCTGTACTTTCAATCATTGCCTTTGATACAGAAGAAGAGGCCATCAAAATTGCCAATGATACAGAATATGGCCTAGCCGCTGCTGTGTGGACGCAAGATATCAGCCGCGCACATTTAGTCGCCAAACGCCTGCGTGCAGGCACTGTGCATGTCAACAGCTATGATGAAGATGACATTACCGTGCCTTTTGGTGGCTATAAACAAAGTGGCAACGGCCGCGATAAATCGTTGCATGCGCTAGAAAAATATACAGAATTAAAAACCACTTGGATACGATTGAAATAAGTCGATTTAAGTGCAAATTGAGCGCCAACCTTTTTAGATGCTCTGGAAGCCTTTATTTATAAGGCTCACAGGGCAGAATTTTTTTCTCGTAGAATTTTTAGCTTGTAAATCGCGTTTAAATGACAGAAAAAATGAGAAATTACATTTTTTGAGTGAAGGTTTTTTTACATGACAACACACCAGCCCAGTAATCAAGATTTACATCAACGCCGCCTTGCCGCCACCCCGCGCGGTATCGGCGTGATGGCCAATTTTTTTATAGCGCGCGCATTAAATTCTGAAGTGTGGGATGTGGAGGGTAACCGCTATATTGATTTTGCCGGCGGCATTGCCGTGCTGAATACGGGGCATCGTCACCCAAAAGTGATCGCAGCGATTGAAAAACAGTTGCACCATTTTACGCATACTTGCTATCAAGTGTTGCCTTACGAGAGTTATGTTACCTTGGCAGAGCGCATCAATAAGCTCACGCCTGGTAGCCATGCTAAAAAAACCTGCTTTTTTTCTAGCGGCGCTGAAGCGGTTGAAAATGCCATCAAAATTGCCCGCGCAGCAACCAATCGTTCGGGTGTCATTGCTTTTTCGGGTGCGTTTCATGGTCGCACCATGATGGGTTGTGCGCTCACGGGCAAGGTTGCGCCTTATAAAATCGGCTTTGGGCCTTTTCCTGCCGAGATTTATCACGCGCCATTTCCTGTTGATTTGCATGGGGTGAGTGTAGAAGATTCCATTAAAGCCATTCACACGCTCTTTAAATCAGACATAGACCCTAACCGAGTCGCCGCCATTATTTTAGAGCCGGTGCAAGGTGAAGGCGGTTTTTATGTCACGCCACCAGCCATGATGCGCGAGCTACGCAAACTGTGCGATGAACACGGTATTTTGCTGATTTTTGATGAAATTCAAACAGGATTTGGTCGTACAGGCAAAATGTTTGCGGCTGAGCATTATGATGTGCTGCCTGACATCATGACCATGGCCAAAAGCATGGCAGGCGGTACTACATTATCCGCCGTATGTGGCAAAGCCGAGGTGATGGATGGCCCAGCCCCAGGTGGGCTTGGCGGCACCTATGCGGGTAACCCGCTAGCAATTGCGGCGGCCCATGCGGTGATTGATGTGATGGAAGAAGCGCAATTAGTCGCGCGAGCCAATGTGCTGGGCGAAAAACTGACCAAACACCTCAAAGGGTTACAAAGTAAAGTGCCTGCGCTAAAAGAAGTGCGTGGTTTG
>JAKPIR010000004.1 GCA_029549705.1 Pseudomonadota bacterium
GGTTGCCAGGCTACCCGCCCAGTTGGTGGAAAGAAACCGTGGCGCATCTAATAAAAGCCACGCCAGCCCCAGCTAAAATTGCCTGCGACCCAGACCCTGCGGGTATAGCGATTGCGTTAAGCGTTATTGCCTTATGGCGCAAGGCTGGTATTGATGCTGTCGCCTGGAAAATGGACGCAAAAGACCTGGAAAATTTGCCCAGTAAAAAACCACTTTCAGAATTTGATAAGCAACAGCTTGCAGGATTATTAAAACAGGATTTACCCGCTGAACTAAAAACATTGGCGGAGTTTATGTTAATGAGCCAACAAAAAGGCGAGCAAGAAGGGTATTTGTAACATACACCTTAGATGTATTGAAATGTAATTGAAAACTTTAGCCCACTGGCACCCCAATCATCGCCTTAGCTTTTTCAATATCTACCCGTAAAAAGTCAGCAATTTCTTGGTAATCATCGGGCAGTGCGGCATCATCCCAGCCGTTGGCAGAGTGGCGCGCAAGGTTAATCGCTAAGCGCACGTTGACTGCGTGATGCTCGGTGATATTTTCATCATCCATAAGTTTTGAAAGTAGTGGTGGTAGCTGAAAGTTTTCAACCAACGCTTTTTGTAAGTCTGAAATTTTAAAGCCCAGTATTTGCTCTTGCGCGGCTTTGCTACGCAGGGTTTTATCGGCGTGCTGCAGGTTGGCAATGGTGAGCATTTTGTTGGGGGCAAAGCACCACAGTAGCATTTCAGCTAAATCATGCAGTAGCGTGGCAATATGCACTTCATCTGAGCGTAAATCTTTATGGTAAGCCGCCCAGTCGGTGGCAAAATAAGTAGCACGATGGGTGCGTTTAATAATTTTGAGTAGTTGTCCTAGTGCAGGTAATTTATCTTTCAGTTGGTCTTCAATCAACAAGGTAGTGGGCAGTTTTTGGTAAAACGTATTGGTGCCCATCATCAAGATGGCTTGTTCCACCTGAATTAAATCTTGCTGCTGGTGGCGGCTGGGGTTTTGTTTTGCGTAACTTAGCACACGAAACACCATGAATGGATCGTGCAACACAATGGGGGTGATGCGCCGCACCGTCAGATTATCTTCATCTTCTTTGAGCAACTGCAGTTCACGTGCAGTAAGCTTAAGCACAGGGATGGGCTTGGTACTCAAAAAATTAATCCATGCAGCAACGGCATTGGCAGCAGTACTTTGGTTGGTGGTCATGCGGCACTCTCCTATATTCACGCCATAGCATAAACGACGTAGGTGACATTTAAAGTTTTGAACAGAGGCCGAAAATCCCCGTAAATAAAAATGAATGAAAGTGTTAAAATATGCGTTTTACGGCAAAAGTAAGCCATTAACTTGAGATGTGAGCCACTGTATGACCGATGAAATTCCAGCGATTGACGAAAACCACGTGATTTTAGAGCGTCGCGAAAAGTTAAAAGCTATTCGTGAAACCGCAAAAGCCAATCAAGGTGCAGCGTTTCCAAATGATTTTAAGCCGCAACATAAGGCGGCCGAGTTGCATGCCCAATATGGCGCATTTGACAAAGAGGCACTTGAGCCGCAGGCGGTAAAGGCAACGGTGGCGGGCCGCATGATGTTAAAGCGCGTCATGGGTAAAGCCAGTTTTGCCACCATTCAAGATGCCTCTGGCCGTATTCAGTTGTATATTGCGCGCGATGAAATTGGTGAAGCGTTATATGAGAGCTTTAAACATTGGGATTTAGGCGATATTTTGGGCGCAACAGGTACAGTGTTTAAAACCAAAACTGGCGAACTTTCATTGCATGTGACTGAAATTAAATTATTGACCAAGTCACTTCGTCCGATGCCAGAAAAATTTCACGGCTTAGCCGACCAAGAAGTGAAATACCGTCAGCGTTACGTGGATTTAATGACTTCAGAAGAAACTCGCGCAACTTTTATTGCGCGCAGTAAAGTGGTGTCGGCAATCCGCAACTTCATGATTCAGAATGAATTTTTAGAAGTTGAAACACCAATGTTGCACCCCATTCCTGGGGGCGCATCAGCCAAGCCATTTATTACCCATCACAACGCGCTCGATATGCAAATGTTCATGCGCATTGCGCCGGAGTTGTATTTAAAACGCTTGGTCGTGGGCGGATTTGAGCGCGTATTTGAAATCAATCGTAATTTCAGAAACGAAGGCTTAAGCGTGCGCCATAATCCAGAATTCACCATGATGGAGTTTTACGCGGCCTATACCGACTATCAGTGGTTGATGGATTTTACCGAGCAATGTATTCGCGCAGCAGCCATTGCCGCGCGCGGCACGGCGGTGCTCACTTACGACGGCAAGGAAGTGGATTTGAGTAAACCGTTTGAGCGCCTCACCATTGTGGATGCCATTCAAAAATATGCGCCGGAATATACCCTTGAACAATTGCATGATGCCCAGTTTTTACGCACCGACCTCTACAAACGCGGTATTAAAGTGTTTGAGCACGCCGGCTTGGGTTCGCTGCAATTAAGCCTGTTTGAAGAAACGGCTGAAAGCCAGTTATGGCAGCCCACTTATATTATTGATTACCCTGTTGAAGTGTCGCCTTTGGCACGTGCATCAGACAAAAATCCTGAAATTACCGAGCGCTTCGAGTTATTTATCACTGGCCGCGAAATGGCCAACGGTTTTAGTGAATTGAACGATGCCGAAGACCAAGCCGCACGCTTCCACGCGCAAATGAAAGCCAAAGAAGCAGGTGATGCTGAGGCCATGTATTACGACGCGGATTTTATTCGCGCATTGGAATACGGCATGCCGCCTGCGGGTGGTTGCGGCATCGGCATTGACCG
>JAKPIR010000005.1 GCA_029549705.1 Pseudomonadota bacterium
GGTGCTGGCTCTGCTACTGGCGCAGGTTTTACAACTGGTGCTGGCTCAACGGCAGGCGCTGGTTCAACCGGCTTAACTTCGGCTACTGGCGCTGTTTCAGCTGGCTGCGTGGCAGATGCATCGGCTGGCTTAACTTCCGGCACGGGTACTGCCTCAGGTTGCGGCTTAACTTCTGGTTGAGCGTTCGCCGCTGGGTCAGTGACTGCATTTTGCTTATCAGCCATTGACTGATTTTTCAACGCCAGCAATTTTTGCATTTCCTGAATTTGTGCTTCAAGACTTGCAGCCCTTTCTTGCGCCTCTTTTAACGCTTTTTCTTGCGCAGTTGTTTCTTCTTGCAGCGCATTGATTTTATTATCAAAGGCTTTTCCAGAATCTTTTTCACCTGCAGAAAGCTTCACAACATCTTGTGAACCCGTTTTAGCGGCTGCGGCTTTATCCTCAGCTGTGGTGATTTTTCCTGAAGATGATTGCTTTTGCTCGTCATCCTCACCCGTTGGCAAGTTTGCCACTGTGCCCGCCATGGTGTTACGGTACGCATTCCAGTTAGATGAATGCGCTTTGACGACCTGGCGCGCCTTACGATCACTAATTGAGGTTAAACTTTCTTGGCTTGGTACTTTGATGATTTTGCCTACTTTCAGGCGATTCATATTGCCACTCACAAAAGCATCTTTATTATTGTTATAAAGACCTGCAAGCATCTGATCTAAACTGACACCTTCAACTTGATTTGCTCTTGCGATTGCTATGAGCGTATCTCCACTTTTTGTGGTGACTTCATCAGTACCACCCGCATCCGCTACTACCTCATCTTGAATCTCAGCAACCGGCTCCGCCTGTTTTTTAACTTTTTTTGCTTTTCTGGTTGCTGATTTTTTTGCTGAAGACTGGCTGCTCACCGCACCTGTGGCATTGTCGCCAGCTGCGCTGGGTGATTCAATCGCGTTTACACCAGCTACGTCAGCAGGCTTATATTCTGGCGGATCCAGCAATACAGTATATTCACGTTGCAGGCGCCCGGAAGCCCAATCCATTTGAATGAGCATATCTAAATACGGGTCTTTAATTGGAAGACTAGAACGCAATTTCAAAATCGCCGCGCCAGAGGCGTTTTTGGCAACTTCGACTTTAATATTATTGTGTACACCAAGGCGCGTAATACCTTGCTCTGCATAGGCTTCTTCTGAGGCAATCACAGCAGACAAACTGGCAAGTTCATCAGGTGTTGCAAAAATTTCAATCTCTGCTCTTAACGGCTCTCCCAAGCCCGATTGAGTATTTAATTTACCCAACCCTGCCGCATAAATTGAAAGTGGTGTTAAAGCCAACATCACCGCTAAAGATATTTGATTTATTTTAGATTTACGCACAGTGGTTCCTTGATCAAACTATAATCGCAAATATTAAAATAACATCAAATAGTTAGCTATGCAAGCTCAGAATACACTTTATAATAATTGTTAATAATAATGCCGTATCTTGTCGTTGTTGTTTTTACAACAACGACAAGATAGGAAAGGTTATTTTTCTATTAAAATCCGTAACATGCGACGTAATGGCTCGGCAGCACCCCATAGCAACTGGTCACCCACCGTGAATGCAGATAAATACTCCCCGCCCATCGCAAGTTTGCGTAAACGGCCTACTGGTGTACGCAACGTACCCGTTACCGCTGCGGGGGTGAGCTCACGCATACTGGCTTCACGCTCGTTAGGCACAACTTTCGCCCATGGATTTGCCTCAGCCAGCATATGGTTGATTTCATCCAGTGGCACATCCTGCGATAATTTAATGGTGAGCGCCTGACTATGGCAGCGCATGGCGCCAATACGCACACACAAACCGTCAATCACAATAGGATTCGCCTCACGACCTAAAATCTTATTGGTCTCAACGCCACCCTTCCATTCTTCTTTACTTTGTCCGTTACCTAAATCTTTATCTATCCATGGAATCAGGCTACCAGCCAGTGGCACGCCAAAGTGTGAAGTAGGAAAACTGTCATCGCGTAATGTGCCCGCAATGGTGCTGTCAATATCCAAAATAGCCGATGCAGGGTCAGCCAATAACGCGCTGGCAGCAAAATGCGCCTCACCCATTTGCTTGAGGAGTTCACGCATATTTTGTGCACCGGCACCAGAAGCTGCCTGATAAGTCATCGAGGTTGCCCATTCCACCAGATTTGCTTTGAACAAGCCATTGAGCGCCATTAGCATCAATGAAACAGTACAGTTACCACCTACCCAATTATTACCGCCTTTTTTCAAGGCATCTTGAATCACGTCTAAGTTCACTGGGTCGAGAATAATGACAGCCTCTTTTTCCATACGCAAAGTTGAAGCTGCGTCTATCCAATGACCATTCCAGCCTGCCTTGCGCAGTTGCGGAAAAATCTCAGCGGTATAGTCACCACCCTGGCATGACACAAGCGCATCCATGCTTTTAAGTGCATTGATGTCCTTGGCATCTAACAGGGCAGGCGTATCTTTGCCCACATGCGGGCCTTTGCCACCAATTTGTGATGTGGTAAAAAACTGCGGCTCAATCAGCGCGAAATCGTTTTCTTCTAACATGCGTTGCATGAGCACACTGCCCACCATACCGCGCCAACCAATAAAACCTACTTTTAACATTTTTCAAAACCTATCGTAACGGCTTGCTGCCGTAAATTTATTGAGTGGATTTTTGAACCGCTTCGCCTGCTTTTTCAATATCTTTACCCACACCATGTACCGTGTTACATGCGCAAAGCATTAACGCTAACGTAATACCAACCAAATATTTTGACATATTACCTCCAAATAACCCATGAAATCAGACCAATAAAACCATGTCGACTTAAGATAATTATCCTAAATCATGCCATTTTATGACATCGCGGCAACAATTTGGTCGCCCATCTCTGAACATGATACACGTTTCATGCCTGCTTCAAAAATATCGCCCGTGCGATAGCCCGCAGCTAATACTTTTTTCACTGCATTTTCAATGCGCTGTGCCGCGGCTTCGTTGTCAAATGTATAACGCAACATCATGGCGGCAGAAAGAATGGTCGCTATTGGGTTGGCTAGATTTTTACCTGCAATATCAGGTGCTGAGCCGTGCGATGGTTCGTATAAGCCTTTTTTGGTCTCATTGAGCGAGGCTGAAGCCAGCATACCAATTGAACCTGTCAACATAGAAGCTTCGTCTGACAAGATGTCACCGAAAATATTACCTGTTACCATCACGTCAAATTGTTTTGGATTGCGAATCAACTGCATGGCCGCGTTATCCACGTACATGTGGCTCAATTCTACTTCTGGATATTCTTTCGCAACATCAATGACGATTTCTTTCCAGAATTCAGTGGTCTCAAGTACGTTAGCTTTATCAACCGAACACAATTTTTTGCCGCGTTTCATGGCAATACCAAACGCTACGTGTGCAATACGACGCACTTCTGACTCGCTATACACCATGGTATTGAAACCTTCACGCTCGCCATTTTCATTCGTGCGCATACCGCGTGGCTGACCAAAGTACACGTCACCTGTTAATTCGCGCACAATCATAATATCTAAACCTGCCACCACTTCTGGTTTCAATGTAGAAGCATTGGCCAATTCTGGGTACAGCACGGCCGGGCGCAAATTCGCGAACAAGCCTAAATCTTTACGAATACCCAACAAACCGCGCTCAGGACGTAATGGCCGATCGAGGTTATCGTACTGTGGGCCACCTACAGCGCCAAGCAAAACCGCATCCGCCGCGCGGCAGATTTTTTGCGTAAATTCAGGGTATGGATGACCATATTGATCATAAGCCTGACCACCCAAAGGTGCTTCAATAAAAGTCATTTCCAAGCCTTCTTTTTGCAAAACTTCTAGCACGCGCAAAGCTTGTTTAATAATTTCTGGGCCGATACCATCGCCAGGTAAAACTGCAATATTTAACGCCATGATGAATCCTTTAATTTTAAATACTTTTAATCGTTATTAAGCGAATAGCCAAGGTTGGCTGGCTTTATGTTTCTGCTCAAAGGCTTTGATCTTTTCAGTATGCACTAAAGTCAAGCCGATTTCATCTAAACCATTCAACAAGCAGTGCTTGCGATGTGGCGTAATATCAAACGTAAAGCTTTGGCCTGATGGCAGTGTGACAGTTTGTGAGGGCAAATCTACATTAAGGCTATAGCCTTCTGTTGCTTCACATTCCTTAAACAGCTGCTCAACAATTTCAGGTGCTGCCACAATCGGCAAAATACCGTTTTTATAGCAGTTGCTAAAGAAAATATCAGCAAAACTTGGCGCGATAATCACACGGAAGCCAAAGTCTTCAATCGCCCAAGGCGCGTGTTCACGGCTTGAACCGCAGCCAAAGTTCTCGCGCGCCAACATGATTTGCGCACCTTTGTAACGTGGTTGGTTGAGAACAAAGTCTTTGTTTAACGGACGCGTACTGCAATCCATGCCTGGCTCGCCGTAGTTGGTATAACGCCATTCATCAAACAAATAAGGGCCAAAGCCTGAGCGCTTGATGGACTTTAAAAACTGTTTTGGGATAATCGCATCGGTATCCACGTTTGCGCGGTCGAGTGGACACGCCAACCCTTTAATCTGTGTAAAAGCTTTCATTTATTCTCCCCTTTGCCCTACAAGCTACGCACATCAACAAAATGGCCAGCAATCGCTGCAGCCGCTGCCATTTCTGGACTCACCAAGTGCGTACGTCCACCAGGCCCTTGGCGACCTTCAAAGTTACGGTTTGAGGTAGACGCACAACGCTCGCCCGCACTTAAACGGTCTGCGTTCATCGCCAAGCACATTGAGCAACCTGGTTCGCGCCATTCAAAACCTGCCTCAGTAAAAATCTTGTCTAAGCCTTCAGCTTCGGCTTGGCGTTTCACTTGACCTGAACCTGGCACCACCATCGCCAATGCAATATTGCTGGCTACTTTTTTAC
>JAKPIR010000085.1 GCA_029549705.1 Pseudomonadota bacterium
TGCGCGTTGGGCGCGAAGTGATTGTGACTTTTCCAAACTTTGGTTATTGGCGCAATCGTTTACAAATACTCACTGGCAATATGCCTGTGTCTAAAACGTTGCCCTACCAGTGGTTTGATACGCCCAATGTGCACCTTTGCACCATTCACGATTTTGACCAGTTTTGTAAAAAACACAATATTACGGTGCTAGAGCGCCGCGTGATTACTGACGCGCAAGCGGTTGAATTTATGCCAAATCTGTTAGGCAATCTTGCGATGTATCGACTTAAAGCCTCATCGTGAGTACACCCGGCACGGCTCAGCCTTCAGTATGGCAATCGCTTTTCAGCAAAAAAATGCTGATATGCATTTTTACAGGGTTTAGCTCAGGCCTGCCGTTGTTCATTTTAATCAGCCTGCTGCCTGCATGGCTACGTAGCGAAGGGGTTAGCCTCAAAGCGATTGGCCTGATGGCGCTGATTCTGTTTCCCTACACCTGGAAGTTTCTCTGGGCGCCCATTCTTGACCGCTACACTTTACCACTTGGCCGTCGGCGTGGTTGGATTCTACTCACCCAACTGGTGTTACTCGCCAGCGTATTTTGGTTTGGCAGTGTTTCTGCCAAAAATCTGACAGCGCCTGTATTTGAGAGCCACGCTTACTTTAGCGGGTTATTTAGCCTCAGCTTGCCCGTTTGGCCCACCGTAAAGGCATTCTTATCGCACCCGATTACCATTTTCAGCTTTATCGTTGCCATATTTTCTGCCACACAAGATATTGCACTTGATGCCTACCGCCGCGAACTGCTGCTAGACCACGAATTAGGGCTAGGTAATGCCGTTCATGTGAATGCTTATAAAATCGCAGGCTTGGTACCTGGATCATTGTCGCTGATTTTGGCCGACCATCTGACATGGAATCATGTGTTTATGATTACGGCTTTATTTATGCTGCCCGGCATCATCATGACCTTAATGGTAACTGAGCCCATGCTTAAAAATGGCGCGCCACGCACCCTACGCGCAGCAGTGGTGGAGCCGTTTAAGGAATTCATCAGCCGCAACGGTATGCAAACTGCGCTGCTCATTCTAGCCTTTATTTTTCTATATAAACTGGGCGACAGCATGGCCACAGCGCTGGCAACGCCTTTTTATCTGGACATGGGTTTTAGCAAAACTGAAATTGGCTTAATCGCCAAAAATGCCGGGCTATGGCCAAGTGTGATTGGTGGCTTGTTAGGGGGGATTTGGATGATTAAGCTCGGCATCAACCGCTCGCTTTGGCTATTTGGCTTTGTGCAAATGGTGGCCATTTTAGGCTTTGCGTGGCTCGCTAAAGCCGCCGCCGACCCCGCATTATTTAATGCATATTTTGAGTTCAACTTCTTGGGTTACCAATTTACCCTGCAAGAGCGGCTGGTTTGGTTAGCCCTTGTGATTGGTATTGAGGCGTTTGGTGTGGGCTTGGGTACAGCCGCTTTCGTTGCGTTTATCGCACATACTACGCACCCACTTTATACCGCCACGCAATTTGCGTTATTTACCAGTTTAGCCGCTGTGCCACGCACTTTTGCCAACGCTGCCACAGGTTATATGGTTGAAAGCCTAGGCTGGTTTAAATTCTTTATTCTCTGCTTTTTATTGGCCATACCCGGTATGTTGCTGCTGCTTCACATCGCGCCATGGAACAAAACAGCCAAAGCAATTGAAGTCTAACGTTTAAGCATCCTCATATTCCACGATGAGCGGCGCATGGTCGCTAAACCGCTCCGCTTTATAAATACTGCATAATTTGGCTCGGCCGGCAAAGTTGGGGGTTGCAATTTGGTAATCAATACGCCACCCAACGTTTTTCGCCCAAGCTTGCCCGCGGTTACTCCACCAGGTATAGCTTTCATCAGTTGTGGTTGGGTGTAGCTTTCGGTACACATCTACCCAGCCAATTTCATCAAACAGAGTGGTCAGCCAAGCGCGTTCTTCGGGCAAAAAGCCCGAATTTTTACGGTTGCCCTTATAGTTTTTAAGGTCAATGTCTTGATGCGCGATGTTCCAATCACCGCAAATCACCACATCACGCCCGCTTTGCTTCAACGCTTTTAAATGCGGTAAAAATCGGTCCATCACGCTAAATTTAAACGCCTGACGCTCCTCTCCACTAGAACCTGAAGGCAAGTAGAGCGACACCACGCTTAAGTTGCCAAAACGCGCTTCAATATAGCGCCCTTCCGCATCAATATCTAACACATCGTCGTGAGCATGGCTTAAACCTTCAATCACGCTGTCAGGCTTTTGTTTACAATAGATGCCCACACCGCTATAGCCCTTTTTCTCTGCATAATGAAAATAGCCGTAATACCCTTCAGGATTCAACATTTCTGGCGTCATATCGGCTTGCTGTGCTTTAATTTCTTGCAGACAAATAATATCGGCATCTTGTTTTTTTAACCATGTATAAAGACCTTTATTATTTGCAGAACGTATGCCGTTTAGGTTTAGCGATATAATCTTCAAAACTTATTTTTCCTTAGTCTATCAAAACAATTTATTCAATATGAGCCAACAAAACAAAGCATTAGAGGCCGAAAAGCAATTCAGCCAAGATTTTATCGCATTTGCGGTTAAAAAAGAGGTTTTACGCTTTGGCGAATTTAAAACAAAAGCGGGGCGCAGCAGCCCATATTTTTTTAACGCAGGTCTATTTAACGACGGTGAAAGCCTGATGAAACTGGGCGAATTTTATGCCGCCGCCATCCAAAATTCTGGCATTGCGTTCGATATGCTGTTTGGCCCCGCCTACAAAGGCATTACCTTAGTGGCAAGTATTGCCATTGCATTTGCCAAAAATGGTCACAATATTCCTTACGCTTACAACCGCAAAGAAACAAAAGATCATGGCGAGGGTGGCGTCATTGTGGGTAGCCCACTCAAAGGTCGCGTGCTGATTATTGATGATGTCATTTCTGCGGGGACCTCTGTGCGCGAGTCCGTTGAACTGATTAAAGTCAACGGTGCTAAGGCCTGTGGCGTTGCTATTGCCATTGACCGGCAAGAAAAAGGCCTAGGCGAATTGTCAGCCGTGCAAGAAGTGATGCAGCAACAGCAATTACCCGTGTGTGCCATTGCCACACTAACTGATTTGCTCAATTATTTGCAGGATAAACCAGAATTGGCGCAGTATTTGCATGCAGTTCAGCGCTATCGTCAACAATATGGTGTGATAACATCGAATTAACGCTATGATATCTATGATATATTTTATTCATTACAGAGAAATAAGGCCTTGCTTGGCAAAATGAAGCCATTGCTTTTACAACCTGAACCTATAAACATTAATACGCTACGCTTGGACGGCCTTAAACGCCGTCCTGGTGCATTCGCCTATGCATCCCGCAATCTGCTATGGGTAGCATGTCTGTTTTTAATGTTTGGCATCAGCCAGCCGGCCAGCGCTGAAGGCAAAATCGTCAAATGGAAAGATGCCAATGGCGTCACCCATTATGGTGACAAACTGCCCGCAGATGCGGCCGGACGCAGCAATAGCGAAATCAACAAAACGGGCGTTATCGTTAAAAAAAATGAGGCCTACAATGAAAAAACCGATAGCGGCGAAGTAGAACGCGCTAATACCAGCCAATCTCGGCGTGATTCAGCCTTATTGGCTTCATACGGTAGCATTGAAGAAATTGACCTAGCCCGTGACCGCAATATCAAAAGTGATGAGTTAGCGCTTGCAAACCTTAATCAACGGCTTAACGACACGCGCGCTACTTTGCAAAAAAACAAAGAAAAGCAAGAAAACTTTCTAAACCGTAAAAAACCTGTACCGAGCAATATCCTAGACGACATCAAATATAATCAGGCGCAAATCGCCAAAACACAAGCTGAAATCACCGCAGTTGAAAAAAACATCGCCGTCACCATGGCGCGTTTTGCCAGTTACAAGGCAAGATATGCCGAACTGAAACCGAATAACGATAAGTCACCCGTTATTATTGAAGGCAAAAAACGCTTAGCCGAGCTTGAAGCCAAAAAAGCCGCCACACAAACGCGTTTGAATGGCCTGCTTAAAGAAGCACTGGATGCCAAAAAAGCAGGTGTTGAGCAACCTCAGCGCGTGTCGTTTGGCATTCAAGAAGCCAATGAAGAAATTGCAAGGCTCAATTTAGAAATCATGGCAACTCAGGCTAAAATGAAAGAATAGCTTTTAAAAAATTCAGTAGAGTCAGTTAGTCAGTGTGTCACGCAAATACACCTTTTCTATCCCCAAAAAAAACATTCAATACAAGCCTAAATACCTCCGAGAAAAAAATAATGCTCTGGAAGCCTTTATTTATAAGGCTTCCAGAGCATCAAAAAAGGTTGCAACAAATTTAAGCGCTTTTTATGGTTTATTTAGCTTAATTTCTTCTTCAAAATTTCATTCACCTGCGCGGGGTTAGCTTTACCTTTTGAAGCCTTCATCGCCTGACCGACAAGTGCGTTAAACGCTTTTTCCTTACCCGCCTTAAATTCTTCTACCATGGCTGGGTTGGCTTTTAATACTTCATCAATGATTGCTTCAATCGCACCGCTATCAGACTCTTGTTTTAGGCCTTTTGCGGCAATAATGGCATCTACATCACCCTCACCATTCCAAAGCGCTTCAAATACCTGTTTGGCCGCATTGTTTGAAATAGTGTTGTCTGCAATTCGCTTGAGCAGGCTGGCAAGCTGATTTGGATTGACGGGTGAATCTGTAAGTGATTTTTCTTCTGCATTCAACTTGGCTGAAACTGCACCCATCACCCAGTTTGCGGCCGGTTTTGCCTCAGCGCCAGCATGTACAGTCTGCACAAAGAAATCTGCCAGCTCGCGGCTTGCTGTGAGCGTTGCCGCATCGTAGCTGGTTAAGCCAAATTCAGCTTCAAATCGGGCTTTCATCGCTTCTGGCAGCTCAGGCATTTGCGCTTTGACGCGCGCTTTATCTTCTTCAGAAATAGTCAGTGGCAGTAAATCTGGGTCTGGGAAATAGCGGTAATCGTTCGCTTCTTCTTTAGAGCGCATTGCGCGCGTTTCACCCGTGTCTGGATTAAACAGTACAGTTGCTTGCTGAATCGTGCCACCGTCTTCTAGTGTTTCAATTTGCCAGCGCGTTTCATATTCAATGGCCTGTTGCATGAATTTGAACGAATTGAGGTTTTTAATCTCGCGACGCGTGCCGAGTGTATCTGAACCTTTTTTACGCACAGAAACGTTCACGTCACATCTAAAGCTGCCTTCTTGCATATTACCATCGCAAATGCCAATCCACTGTACGAGCTCGTGCAATTTTTTGGCATACGCCACGGCTTCAGCCGCAGAGCGCATATCGGGTTCCGTCACAATTTCCAAGAGCGGCGTGCCTGCACGGTTCAAATCGATACCGCTCATACCCTCTACCGCACCGTGTACCGATTTACCTGCATCTTCTTCTAAATGCGCGCGGGTGATATTCACCACTTTTTCATAAGCTGGATGTTTACCAACCGCCGGCACTTGAATCGTCACGGCACCCTTACCTACAACGGGCAATTCGTATTGGCTGATTTGGTAGCCTTTAGGCAAATCAGGGTAGAAGTAATTCTTGCGAGCAAATACGCTACGTGGCGCGATTTCAGCATTCACGGCCAAGCCAAATTTAATCGCACAATTCACCGCTTCGCGGTTCAACACGGGCAACACACCCGGCAAGGCAATGCTCACTTCACAAGCTTGGGTATTTGGCTCAGCACCAAAGGCCGTGGACGCGCCCGAAAAGATTTTTGTGTTTGTTTTTAATTGAGTATGTGTTTCTAACCCAATAACGACTTCCCATTCCATTATTCAATTCCTTGCGGCATTTGAAGATGCCAGTCAGTCACTTGTTGATATTGGTGCGCCACGTTCAACATGCGGGCTTCATCAAAATAATTACCGATAATTTGCAAACCCACCGGCAGCCCATTGCTAAAACCTGCTGGCACACTCATGCCGGGCAATCCCGCTAAATTGGTTGAGATGGTGTAAATATCTTGCAAATACATCGCCACGGGGTCATCCACTTTTTCGCCGGCCTTAAAGGCCGTTGAAGGTGCGGCCGGGCCCATAATCACATCACACTGTTTGAACGCTTCAACAAAATCCTCTGCAATCAAGCGGCGAATTTGCTGCGCTTTGAGATAATACGCATCATAATAACCCGCACTTAACACATAAGTACCAATCAAAATACGGCGCTTTACTTCTGCACCAAAGCCTTCGGCCCGGCTTTTACAATACATATCCATCAAATCTGAATATTCGGCAGTACGATGCCCGTAACGTACGCCATCATACCGGGACAAGTTACTAGAAGCTTCAGCAGGCGCTAAGACGTAATAAACGGGAATCGAAAGCCCAGTGTTAGGAAGCGAAATTTCTACGATTTCAGCTCCTAACTTTTTGTATGCTGCAATCGCCTCATCGATGACCTTGCCAACGCCTGCATCAAGCCCTTCGGCAAAAAATTCTTTTGGTAAGCCGACTCTTAATCCTTGCAAGGGCTTGGCCAAGTCACGGGTGTAGTCTTCTTTTTCACGATTTAAACTGGTCGAATCGCGTTCGTCAAACCCTGCCATCACGTTCATCATCAGCGCGCAATCTTCAGCACTCTTTGCCATCGGGCCTGCTTGATCAAGCGATGAAGCAAACGCAATCATGCCATAACGAGAAACCACGCCATAAGTTGGTTTTAAGCCAGTAAATCCGCAAAGCGAAGCAGGTTGACGAATCGAACCGCCAGTGTCAGTACCCGTTGCCGCCGCACACAGCCTAGCCGCCACTGCAGCAGCACTGCCGCCGCTACTGCCGCCCGGTACTCGCTCTGTATCCCACGGGTTTTTTACGCCTCCAAAATAGCTGGTTTCATTGGATGAGCCCATGGCAAATTCATCCATATTGGTTTTGCCTAAATTCACTGCGCCAACGGCATCAAATTGCGTAATCACATGCGCGTCATAGGGCGCAACAAAGTTAGCCAACATTTTAGAGCCGCAAGTCGTAGGCCAGTCTTTGGCGCAAAATATATCTTTTTGCGCAATAGGAATACCAGTCAGCGGTTCAGCTTTCCCAGCCGCAATCAACGCGTCGGCGGCCTTTGCCTGCGCAAGTGACTTCGCCTCGTCTAACGCAATGTAAGCGTTAATGTTGGGGTTATGCTGGGCAATTCGCCCCAAAAAAGTTTGCGTGAGTTCTACGCTAGAAATTTTCTTCGTCTGGAGCATTTCTCCAAACTGCTTTAAGCTACTGTTTATCATATTATTCAATTACTTTAGGCACTAAATACAAACCCTCTGCTACGGCTAGCTCTGCTGAGCCATTGCCTAACATAGGTGCATTTTTTTGAAAGGCTTCACGCTGATTGGTTTTTGTGACGATGTCGTCACGCAGCCGCTGACTTAAATCTTGCGAATGTGACATGGGCACAATGCCGGTAGTGTCCACCGCCTGCATTTGCTCAATTAATCCTAAAATTCCGCTCAATTTAGCTAACGTTGCAGAGGCATCCGCATCACTAATTTCTAGCCGCGCTAAATGCGCTACTTTCTTAATATCTTCAATACTCAGTGCCATGCTCTACATTTTCCAAAATTTTTTGCGTTGTCTTAATTGATGCGTGTAAAAAAATTAATAATGCACAATTCAATTACAATAAACTTGCATTCATAGCTTAATTTTCAACACGATATGCGGTATTATACTCTGCTTTTATGACCACTTAAATTGCACACAAAAATTAAGTCGTCAGCACGCACAAACCCTTAGGAAAATCATCATGTTCGGTTTTTTAACTAGCTATTTTTCAAATGACATTGCCATCGATTTAGGCACAGCGAACACCCTCATCTACTCTCGCGGAAAAGGCATCGTATTAGACGAGCCATCCGTTGTCGCAATTCGCCAAGAGGGTGGGCCAGGCGGCAAGAAAATCTTACTCGCCGTAGGTGCTGAAGCTAAAAACATGCTCGGCCGTGCACCCGCCAGCATTCAGGCAATTCGTCCAATGAAAGATGGCGTGATTGCGGACTTCACCATCACCGAACAAATGCTCAAGTACTTTATTCGCCGCGTGCATGATGCGCGTTGGTTTTCACCTAGCCCGCGCATTATTATTTGCGTACCTGTCGGCTCAACACAAGTTGAACGACGTGCCATTAAAGAATCTGCTGAGCGCGCAGGCGCGAAACAAGTATTTTTAATTGAAGAACCCATGGCTGCCGCAATTGGGGCTGGCATGCCAGTATCGGAGGCAACCGGTTCAATGGTGGTCGATATTGGCGGCGGCACCACTGAGGTCGGCGTGATTTCATTGGGCGGTATTGTATATGCCAAATCTGAACGTGTCGGCGGTGATAAATTTGACCAGGCCATCATCGACTACATTCGTCGCAACTATGGCATGCAAATTTCTGAACCGACAGCTGAAGCGATTAAAAAGAAAATTGGTTCAGCTTTCCCTGGCTCAGAAGTGCTCGAAATGGAAGTGACTGGTCGTAACCTTGCCGAAGGCTTGCCGCGTAAATTTACAATCTCCAGCAACGAAATTTTAGAAGCCCTGACTGAACCACTCAACACCATCGTCGGCGCAGTAAAATCTGCGTTAGAGCAAACCCCACCAGAATTAGGAGCGGATATTGCTGAAAAGGGCATGGTGCTTACCGGCGGTGGCGCGTTGCTACGCGATTTAGACCGTTTATTAGTGGAAGAAACTGGCTTGCCAGTTATTGTGGCAGAAGATCCGCTTACTTGTGTAGTGCGTGGCTGTGGACGTGCGTTAGATGAAATGGATAAATTAGGCAGCATTTTTGCCTACGAATAATTTCTTGCCAATTTAGCAATTAATAGCATCATTCAAGCGTATGCGAAGTTAGGCCGTTTTATGCGGCCTAATTTATTTTTGAGGTCTCGGCTAATCAACACCAAATTCGCATCATGCTTTGATGTTTGAGGTTGGTATAATGCAATGAAAACTGGTATTTATAATTCACTATGGCGCTAGGGTTTAATCAAAAACTTGAACAACAGCAGGAACCCGCTTTCTTTGTGCGTGGCCCAAGCCCGTTCGCTCGCCTCGTATTTTTTTCTGCATTATCTCTCGCGCTAATCGCGACAGATTCCCGCCTGCAATACTTATCGAATATACGCCAACATCTGGTTGCGGTACTGCACCCGTTGCAGGTAATCGCCAACGCGCCTTCACAGCTATACCATGATGTAACTGACTATTTTTCCACGCAAAGCCGTTTGGTGAACGAGAACAAGCAATTACGTCAGCAAGCTTTGGAACACAGCGTTGCGCTACAACAACTCAATACGTTAGCCTTAGAGAATAATCACCTCAGAGATTTACTTAAAACCAATCAAGCTTTAGCAGAAACTAGCGTGCTAGGCGAAGTCATGTACGTCGGCCGCGACCTTTTTAGAAAAAAAATTATCGTCAATCGCGGCACTCAACATCAAATCATCGCGGGCCAGGCTGTTATTGATGCAACGGGTGTTATCGGACAAATCACGCGCGTGTTCCCATACAGCAGTGAAGTCACCCTCATTACAGATAAATCACTTGCCATTCCTGTGCAGATTGAGCGTAATGGTTTGCGGGCCATTGCATTCGGCCGCGGTCGTGACAACACACTCGACATACCTTATTTGCCAGCGAATGTGGATATAAAGGCTGGTGACAAGCTTGTCACTTCAGGGATTGATGGCGTCTACCCAGCTGGCCTTGCGGTTGCAACCGTTACTAAAATCACCGCAACACCTGATTCGGCCTATGCACGCATTACTTGCACGCCAACTGGCGGCATTGAAAATCATCGTCATGTGCTGATTGTTAGCATGCCAATTCGAGACGAAGACCCCAGCCTTGAGGCCGAGATAGATCCTACTACACCAGCTGCATCAACTAAAAAAGAGGGTAACAAAACCAACAAAAAAACTGCAGCTAAACCAACCATAAAGCCAACTAAACCCAATGCCGCAGAGTAACTTCAAGACAGTCTATATTTCTCTACTAATGGCACTCATTTGCCTGTTAGTGCCATGGTCAGGATTTGCCCTAAAAGCGCGACCAGATTTTCTGCTCTTAGTGATTATTTTTTGGCTTATTCGTGCGCCCAATTTATGCAATGTTGGCACCGCTTGGTTAGCAGGTTTAATTGCTGATTTAGTTACTGGCGGTATTTTTGGTCAATACGCTTTGGCCTATACGGTCACTGCTTTTTTTGCGGTGGTTTACCAACGCCGTCTTGTGTTATTTAACCACACACAACAGTTGCTTTATGTGTTCATTTTGTTGCTAATCTCACAATTTACTTTGCTTATTCTTAAAATAATGGCCGGTGCTGAAGTGTGGGGTTGGTCCTACTTTTTACCAAGTCTTACTGGCATTTTGCTGTGGAGATTAGCCGTACTTTTGGGCTTGAATACAGGTGGTCGCGCCCGTGGTACTTAATTTACCTGTTCAATTTATGTTGTATCAAAACACCGTTTCGTACAGCAGACCTGATACTCACAACAGTGATGTAGCACCCCATTGTTAATATGCTTTCAGAACTCAAAAATTTTCAGCATGAACAATACTATTTCAAGCGCCGATTAGTGTTTGCTGGGATTGTGGTCGTTGTATTGTTTTTACTGCTCGCTTATCGTCTGTTTTACCTGCAAGTCATCCAACATCAGCATTATCAAACGCTGGCCGAAAACAATCGTATTTCTGTGGTACCCATCGTGCCAACACGCGGTTTAATTCTTGACAAACATGGTGTTGTGTTGGCGCATAATTTTTTCGTCTACACCCTCGAAATTACCCCATCAAAATTAGAAAAAGACATTGAAGAAACAATTAATGAGCTAAGCCATTTGATTGAAATAAGTGAGTTGGACAAAAAGAAATTTAAAAAGCTTAGGCAAGGTAGCCGAGATTTTGAAAGCACCCCTATTCGTACGCATCTCAATGAAACCGAGGCAGCGAGTTTTGCTGTCAACAAGTACCACTTTCCAGGTGTTGAGATTAAATCACGTCTGTACCGCCGCTATCCTTTAGGAAAACTTGGTGCGCATATCGTAGGTTATATCGGGAGAATCAACGATAAAGATGTGGCTAATCTGGAAGAAGCCGACAAAGAAAATCCTGGTGTACTTTCTAATTACAAGGGTTCTGACCACATCGGAAAAAGTGGTATAGAACAGTTCTACGAAGAACAATTACATGGTAAAACTGGATTCCAGCAGATTGAAATTGATAAAGATGGCCGAGCTGTGCGGGTATTATCAAGTACCGCACCCGTGCCTGGTGAAAACATCATTCTATCCATCGATAGTAAATTACAAGAAATTGCGGAAGCCGCTTTTGGCGATCGGCGCGGCGCATTAGTCGCACTTAATCCAAAAACTGGTGAAGTATTAAGCTTTGTCAGCCAGCCGAATTTTGACCCAAATTTGTTTGTGGATGGTATTGATGTTGATAACTGGAAAGCTTTAAACGACTCTATTGATAAACCGCTTATCAATCGCCCCATTCGTGGCGTTTATCCACCTGGCTCCACTTTCAAGCCATTCGTTGCCCTTGCTGGCCTTGAACATGGCCTGCGTGCGCCACCTTTTGCAATTCATGATGCAGGTTACTTCAGTTTACCCAATAGCACGCACCGTTACCGAGACTGGAAGCCCAGTGGCCATGGTATAGTCAACATGCAAAAAGCCATTACGATATCTTGCGATACATTTTTTTATGGGTTGGCAATGGAGCTAGGGATTGAGAATTTAAGTAATTTCGTCAGTCATTTTAGTTTTGGCAAAAAGACTGGTATCGATATTCAAGGTGAGAATGGCGGATTACTGCCAACTCCTGACTGGAAAAAGCGGCGCTACAAACAGCCTTGGTATCAAGGCGACACTGTCATCACGGGGATTGGTCAAGGCTATACGCTGGCAACTCCGATGCAGCTTGCCTATGGCACAGCCATATTGGCGAATGGCGGTGTAGCGATGAAACCCCATTTAGTAACAAAAACGCAGAACCCGCTTACTGGTAAAACTTTTATTTTCCCTGAAGTCATTCAGGATAACATTATGATTCATCCTGATAATTTAGAAATCGTCAAAAAAGGTATGATTGATGTTACGTTGCCGGGTGGAACGGCGGCAAGCGTAGGTGCAAATGCGCCTTACAGCGTGGCTGCAAAAACAGGCACGGCACAAGTGATTGGCATTAAACAAAATGCCAAATACAACGCCAATGCCATTGATGAACGCCATCGTGACCACGCCTTATTTGTGGCTTACGCCCCAGCGGATGATCCAAAAATCGCACTGGCGGTGATTGTAGAAAACGGTGGGCATGGTGGTTCAGCTGCGGGCCCTATTGCGAGAAAAGTCATGGATTATTACCTGCTCAACAAGTTACCTGTGATGGTTACACCAAAAGATACGGCGCTAACGCCATCAGATAGCACCATCAACAGTGAGTCAGTGTTAGAAGAAGAATTGCATGATTAGCAAGTTACTCGAAATACTAGGCAAACATATTGATGCCTTCTTAATGACGTGCCTACTTATCACCTTATTACTTGGCTTAAGTATCGTCTACAGCGCATCTGCGCCTTACATGTATAAACAAGCCGTGAATATTATCGTTGCACTCGGGTGCATGTGGGTAGTGGCTAATTTAACTCCTCACCAGCTGCAGCGCCTTGCCGTTCCGCTTTATATTTTAGGTGTTATCTTGCTGATTGCTGTCGCCTTGTTTGGCTCTAGCAGCAAAGGTGCGCAACGCTGGCTGAATTTAGGGTTCATCAAAATTCAGCCTTCCGAACTCATGCGGATTGCCATGCCCATGATGCTGGCCTGGTATTTCGCTAAATGTGAGGGCAGGCCCTATGGCAGAGATTTTGCTATAGCAACATTACTGCTAGTGATCCCAGTCGGGTTAATTAAAATACAGCCCGATTTGGGTACTTCCTTACTCATTTTTGCTTCAGGTTTTTACATTCTATTTTTGGCGGGCTTAAACTGGAAACTACTGGCGGGTTCTTTTGCCACGCTAGCAGTGGCAACGCCCTTACTTTATATCATGCGTCAATCAATACTAGATTTTTTCATCCAACATGGGCTACTGCATGGATATCAAAGAAAGCGTATCGAAATTTTATTAGGTGACATTCAAGATCCGCTCGGTGCGGGTTATAACACGATTCAATCTGTCATCGCGGTGGGTTCTGGAGGCTTCAACGGTAAGGGTTGGCTTAATGGCACACAAACACAACTAGACTTTTTACCTGAGCACCATACCGACTTTATTTTTGCGGTATTTAGTGAAGAATTTGGTTTAATTGGTAATTTACTATTACTATTCTTATTTAGTTTAATTATTCTGCGTGGTTTATATATTGCCTCTCAGGCAAAAAATACATTTTCTCGACTATTGGCTGGCAGTCTGGCGCTCACCTTTTTTACTTATGCTTTTGTGAATATCGGTATGGTAAGCGGCATTTTACCTGTCGTTGGCGTGCCGCTTCCCCTCATTAGTTATGGCGGCACTTCAATGGTGACGCTCTGTGTAAGTTTTGGTATATTAATGAGTATTCAAACACATAAAAATTTAGTAGGCACATAGTGCTTTTTCAACAACGAATGAAAGTAGCCCCCATGAATCCAAGAAAAAGCAATCTACAAAAATGGACCGTTTTATTCAGCATTGTATTTCTTTCTGCCTGCGGCGGTATTGCCACCAAACCCAGTGTAAAAGAACCTAGCGCACCGGCATCTCAACCTTCTGACACCGCAAAACCAGGCGCTGGAGGTTATTATTTAGATGATGGCCCAGGTGAAGGTGCACCAGCAGACATCGACAGCATTCCGGACGCACAAATTACCAATGAGCCACCTCTAGAACGCTCAAATAAGCCTTATTCAGCGCTTGGTAAAAACTATGTGCCTTTAACCAGCTACAAACCTTATAAAAAACAAGGCGTCGCCTCATGGTATGGCAAACGCTATCATGGCAAAAAAACCTCTTCTGGCGAAGTGTACGACATGTACGCGATGACCGCAGCACACACCACTTTACCGCTGCCAAGTTATGCAAAAGTGACAAATCCTGCAAATGGACGCTCTGTGATTGTACGCATTAACGATAGAGGCCCATTCAAGAACGACCGCTTGATAGACTTATCTTATGCCGCAGCATACAAGCTAAGACTAATCGAGCAGGGAAGTGGTCTCGTAGAAGTGGAACTGATTAACGCTAGTAGCAATGAAGCCGTAATTGCTGCAACAAGCAAAACCTCTGCTCGCAATGAAGTAAAAACTGACGTGATTCCCGTCAGCAAACCTGCT
>JAKPIR010000029.1 GCA_029549705.1 Pseudomonadota bacterium
TGGTCAAAATTCAACGCGCATAACAGCGCTTATCTGGTCAATTTTAAATGCGCGTCAACACTAGGTGAACATCGCGACTATGGAGACCAACCTGGTAATATGCCTTGTTGATATATGCTATCGTGCTGTTGTCTTAAGCTGTCCAATTTGCAACATGCTAGATTTATAGTGGTTGATTCGTAGATTCCAACTCAATTCCTTTTCACTTAAATGGCGCTAAATGCAATAATTTCAATGGAATTTTGACTGATTACATGCACATTTCTCAGCCGCCCATTATAATAGATATCTTGATAGTAATTTTAAAGATTTTAAGATGAAAACAACGCCTGTTATTTTGTTAATTTTAGATGGATTCGGTTATCGCAAAGAAACTGCTGACAACGCGATTGCGCTGGCCAACACACCCAATCTAGATGCGCTCAAAGCGAACTATCCAAACACGCTGATTAACGCCTCGGAGCATTATGTAGGTTTACCTGACGGACAAATGGGTAACTCTGAAGTAGGACATTTAAATATCGGTGCGGGGCGCATTGTGTTTCAGGATTTTGAGCGCATCAATAACAGCATTTCTAGCGGCGAGTTTTTTCAGCACACTGAATTATGCAAAGCACTGCAGCAGCTAAAAGCAAGCAATAAGGCACTGCATATTTTTGGCCTGCTATCGAATGGTGGCGTACATAGCCATCAGGAACACATTCACGCTATGCTGGAAATGGCCGCCAAACAGAGCTTGAGCAAAGTCTATGTGCATGCGTTTTTAGATGGCCGCGACACGCCACCTGTGAGTGCAGCGCCATTTATTGCGGCTTTAGAAGCAAAAATCAAATCCTTGGGCGTCGGCAAAATAGCTTCTATTAGTGGGCGCTTTTTTGCGATGGATCGTGATAAACGCTGGGAGCGCGTAGAAGCGGCCTATACCATGCTCACCGAAGGCATCACTGACTTTACAGAAACCTCAGCAGGCACCGCCTTGCGAGGCGCCTATGCACGCGGCGAAAATGATGAGTTTGTTAAATGTACAGTGATTCGCCAACCGAATGAAGCGCCTATTCATTTAGAAGATGGCGATTGCGTGGTGTATATGAACTTTAGAAGCGACCGCGCGCGCCAGCTCAGTCATGCCTTGCTTACTGAAGAGTTTGACGGCTTTCACCGCCGCCACGTGCCCAAACTTTCGGCTTACTTCACACTGACTCAGTTCGACAAAAAAGAGGTGAAAGCCATCCCCATATTTGCCCCCTATACTGTCAAAAACACCTTTGGTGAGTATCTGCAAAATTTGGGCTTAACTCAATTACGCATTGCTGAAACAGAAAAGTATCCGCACGTGACTTTCTTTTTTAACGGCGGAGAGGAAACCGTCTTCAAAGGTGAAGACCGCATTCTGGTGCCTTCGCCGAAAGTCGAAACCTATGACTTACAACCAGAAATGAGTGCGCTGGAAGTTACCGATAAACTAGTAGAAGCTATTCTCAGCAAAAAATATAATGCCATAATTTGCAATTTTGCTAATTGCGATATGGTAGGCCATACCGGCAACCTGCAAGCAGCCATTAAGGCGGTAGAAACCATAGACGCCAGTGTAGGACGCGTAGTAACTGCTATGCAGAGCATTGGCGGCGAGGTGCTTGTCACAGCAGACCACGGCAATGCAGAGATGATGCAAGATTACGAAAATCATCAGCCACACACACAACATACCACTAACCTAGTCCCTTTGATTTATGTAGGCCGCAAAGCAAAATTGGCTGAAACAGGCGCACTGTCAGATTTGGCGCCCACATTATTACAGATGATGGGAGTGCCGCAGCCAGTAGAAATGACGGGTAAAAGTTTACTTAAGTTAAATGTATAAATTGCCGCAGCTTAAATGGCCGTTCCTGTTACTATTGCTCTTTTGTACAAGCTTCATTTTTGTAGAGAATAGTTTTGCTGCAAAAAAAATTGAGGCCGCAAAAGAAGACTTAAGCGGCGTTATCTGTAATAAATTTTTTATGATGCATGATCAATTCTTTTTTTCACGTTTGTGGTCAAAGCTTTTTTCAATTGCGAAGCAAATAATATAACTTGCTTCGCAATTGTCCCCATTTATAGTTTTGCGCTTAAAGCAACTTCAAGCTTGATCTGATCAGCCACAAAACCACGAATACCCTCAGCTAATTTCTCTGTCGCCATCGCATCTTGATTCAATTCAAAGCGGAACTCATCTTCCGTCATTCTAGCTGGTTTGGCGGTTTTTGCGCCACCATCATTCAGCATGCGAATCAGCGTGCCCTCAGTCGCAGCTAAATCTTGCAGCAAGTTTGGCGATACTGTTAAGCGATCGCATCCTGCCAAGGCAATCAATTCTCCGGTGTTACGGAAAGATGCGCCCATGACCACTGTTTTGTAACCATGCTCTTTGTAGTAAGCGTAAATTGCGCGAACTGAAACCACACCCGGGTCTGTTTCTTGTGTGTACTCAGTACCTGGATTTTTCGCTTTGTACCAGTCTAAGATACGCCCTACAAATGGAGAAATCAGGAATACGCCAGCTTCAGCACAGGCACGGGCTTGGCCGAAACCAAACAATAATGTGAGATTACATTGAATGCCTTCTTTTTCAAGAATTTCTCCGGCTTTAATGCCCTCCCATGTTGAGGCCAATTTAATCAACACGCGGTCTTTACTTACGCCTGAGTCAGCATAAAGTTGAATCAATTTGCGTCCTTTGGCCACCATCGCGTCCAAGTTAAAAGATAAGCGCGCATCAACTTCAGTAGAAATGCGGCCTGGCACTACTTTAGTAATTTCCGTACCAATCAACACCGCCAATTTGTCCGCAGCATTATCAATTTGTTGGGCTTTGGATCCACCTTGTGCTTTTGCGTAAGCAATAGCAGTTTCAATTAATGGTGCGTATTGTGGTAATTGGCTTGCTTTTAAAACCAATGATGGATTGGTGGTCGCATCTACCGGTTTAACGGTTTTAATCGCTTCAACGTCGCCTGTATCGGCCACAATTGTGGTCATGCTCTTTAATTGATCTAATAAATTAGCCATTGCTTGCCTCCTGAAAATTATCTTAAAGTGTCCTAGGTTCTCAAATAAATTGTCTTGATAGTTTCTGCAAACAAATATATTTTAAACCCCATAAGTATTATACAAAACCCAGTACTAGCAAAGCATTAAATTGACATATAGTCCTGCTTTACTCTTCGTGAATACAGGATGAGCTTCAATTCAAATAACTAAGCCATTTAACAACTAATTTTGAGCGTCAACGATTGAAAACAGGGCTAGTGCTTATCGCCACCCAATTCAATGCTGTAGCGCCAGAATTGGTCTTTAGTTTCAAATATCACACTAGATTCTACTGGGTCGCGGCTGCCGGCACGGTATTGATGCACAGGCGATCTATCTGCCATCCATGCTTTTACAACTGGGTCAACTAAACGCCATTGTGCCTCTACCTCATTAATATGCAGGTAAAGTGATGGATCTCCTTCCATCAGGTTCAGCATGAGCGATTCATACGAATCGATAGTTTCGTCACCTTGCTGACGCTGTGGCGCATCAATGCTTAAGGTACGCGTTGCAATATCCAAACCTGGAATTTTA
>JAKPIR010000036.1 GCA_029549705.1 Pseudomonadota bacterium
AGAAAACATCTAGAATCAGCGTTGGATGCTGAGGTCACTTCGTTTTGCTATCCAAATGGTGATTATGACACGCGTGCTGTTGAAACAGTATTACAAGCAGGTTACCAGAATGCCGTGACTACAAAATGGGGTAAAAATAAGCCAGAGCAACCTCAATTTCAACTTAACCGTTGCGATATCAACACCTTTAACAATTGGAATCGTAAACAAGAACTCTCGGTAGCACGTTTTGCATTTCGATTGAGTGGTTTACAGCCCGGCCTATAAGTTAATTACTTAATGAATTTTGAAGGATTAATCTAGTGAATTTAGCTTACTTTTGCAGTGAATACCCTTCCCGCTCACACACTTTTATTCGTCGTGAGATATCTGAATTACGCCGTCGCGGTGCGAAAATTGACGTTTATGCATTACGTAAACCAAAATTAGAAAATCTTATTTCTGAAATTGATCACTTAGAGTTTAATGAAACCATCAGTATTTTGCCCATCAAACCTTGGCAATTAGCATTAGTTCACGGGGAAATGTTCTTTAAAAATCCAATTGCATATTTTAAAGCATTTAAAACGGCGTTAGGTCACCATCTGCCTGGTGTTAAAAATACATTGTGGTCAATATTTCAATTTGCTGAAGGAATTATACTTGCGCATCATCTTCAACAAAAACCAGTTCAACATCTGCATATTCATTTTGCCAATTCAGGTGCAGTTGTTGGGATGATTGCCAGTGATTATTTGCAATTAAACTGGTCAATGACTCTACACGGCACTTCTTGTTTTGATTTTCCTTGGGGGCCCTTACTTGGCCAAAAGCTTGAAAAATGTACGTTTGCAAATTGCATTTCGTATTTTGGTCTATCACAGGCATTTCGCGCAGTCGGTCCGCAACATTGGCATAAACTGTTTGTGTCACGTTGTGGTATCGAATTGGAAGCAGTTAATCTGGCGAAATCTAAACAGTCAAACCGGCCAAAAGACACGGCCACGATACGCTTAATTTCTGTTGGCCGACTGCATGTAGAAAAAGGTTATCCGGTAATGATCAGCGCCTTTACCGAAGCACTAAAAACAGTGCCGAATATGGAGCTTGTGCTGTTAGGCGACGGGCCATATCGAAGCGCCCTTGAAGACTATGTAAAAGAAAAAGGCGTGTCAGATAAAGTCATTTTCCGCGGCGCGGTACCTGAACAAACCGTACTCGATGAAATGGTGCATGCTGATATTTTTGCACTTTCCTCATTTATGGAAGGCATTCCCATGGTGCTGATGGAAGCCATGGTTATTGAAGTGCCTGTGATTGCGCCACGCCTTGCCGGCATTCCAGAATTAGTCATCGACCATCAAAATGGCTTACTATTTGACCCCGCGCACGCATCACAAATGGCAGAACATATCGTCACCCTTGCCTCAGATCAAGAAAAACGTACGCGTTATGGAGTATCTGGTAAGCAGAAAGTACTAGCCGAATTCACGATTGAAAAAGGCGTAGAAAACTTGTGGCAACGCTTTCTGAAAATCGAATAAAGCTAAACGAAAAAGTCTCGAAAGAAAATAACTGCCCTATAAGCCTTATAAATAAAGGCTTACAGAGGAGCATAAAAGAAGATGGGTAAGATTGAGGACAAAAAGTGAGTGTTTAACCCAACTTTTAGATGTGCATTAAGATGCGTTATAGCCCAGTGGATTGTCAGATTGCCAGCGCCATGTATCGCGACACATCGCATCAATATCAAACTTAGCTTGCCAGCCAAATAATGATTCAGCCAAACTTGGATTTGCATAACAAGTTGCAATATCACCATCACGACGCCCTACAATGCGATACTTCACCTGCTTACCACTTGCAGTTTCAAATGCCTTCACCAGCTGTAGCACGCTGCAGCCCTTGCCTGTGCCAATATTCGCCGTGACTAATCCAGTTTGCTTCTCTAATGCACGAAGCGCAGCCAAGTGGCCTAGCGCTAAATCGACTACATGAATATAGTCGCGTACGCCTGTACCATCAACCGTTGGATAATCTGAACCAAACACACTCAGTTCTTCAAGACGACCTACAGCCACTTGTGAAATGTAAGGCATGAGATTATTGGGTATACCATTGGGGTCTTCACCAATTTGGCCGCTTTCATGTGCACCTACAGGGTTAAAGTAACGTAAGATTGCGATTTTCCATGCGGGATCTGCGATTGAAACGTCCCGATAAATTTGCTCTACCATCAACTTAGATTGACCATAAGGGTTAATTGGTTTAACTGGAAAATCTTCAGGAATTTGTTGGTCACCCGGCGCATCGTAAACGGTGGCTGAAGAGCTAAAAACAATACGTTTTACGCCGAATTCCGACATCACTTCAGCCAGTGCAATACTGCCAGATACGTTGTTATCGTAGTATTGCAAAGGCAATCGAATGGATTCGCCAACAGCTTTATGACCTGCAAAATGGATAACCGACGAGATATCATGTTGACTAAATACTTCGCGCAGAAAGTTTCTATCCCGTACATCCCCTTGTTTAAACACCAACTCGCGGCCAGTGAGCTGCTGTACACGCTTCAATG
>JAKPIR010000087.1 GCA_029549705.1 Pseudomonadota bacterium
CACCCAGGCTTTATTTTGTCGATGGCTGGTTAATGTTCTTGCTATCAGCTCTAATTGTGGGTGCCAAGGCTGATTGGTGTAAACCAAGTAGCCGCCTGTTTCTAAGGCTTGAAATACGCCTGCAAGCGAGGCTTGAATAGGCGCGTTTTCAGGAAAAAGTTCATATAAACCTGACACAATCGCCAGCGTTGGTTTGGGTGAAACAGCTGCCAAAGATTCTGCATCAAAAGCGTCAGCCTGCACAAACTGTGCCCTGTGTTGGAGACCGAGTTTTTCAATCAAAGCACGTCCGCCCGCCACATTCAGCTCGCTATAATCGCGCAATAGCACATGATCAGCGTTCACTGCCACCGCCGCCTCAAGCGCGTAGCGGCCATGCCCTGCGGCAATATCCATGATGCGTACTTCCCTATCTTCAGTACGCAATAAATTTGCGGCTCGGCTAATAAGCGCTTCAATATGCTGCTTACGCACCCGTATGCCGCGCCAGCCGATGGCGTTTAAGTAAGTGCGGTCAATGATTTCCCCCAGCGCACCGCCTAAAAACGTTGTACTGCGCGCTCGATTTTCATACACATAATCTAGTGTGCTACCAGAATCAAAACCTGTATCTACGCCTAAACGCAGACCACGGGACAGTTGGCTGCCAAAACGGATATTGGCGCGCGTGGCAGCAAAATACCAATACTTGGGATTGAATTTTGAAAGCGGTTTTTTTAAACGCTCTGCTTCATTAAAAGTCGGGCCTGAAATATCCGCATTTTTTAAATCAGGCGGTGCAAAAGGCTTTGCAAATTGCGCTTCTATAAATTCACGCGCCTTTGTGAGCGGCAAGTGACGGTCTTTTTCGCCAAGTGTGTCATGAAAAAAGCCGTCGAATACATGGTACTCTTTTGTGTCGGCGCCTAAATTTCGGTACAAATCACGCACTGGGGTTTGGTGCACAACCCAATCGCTGCCTGACACCAAAAACTGCGTTGGCGTAGTAATCGCTACGGCATCTTTCACCAAACGCTCGGCTGTTTCATATAGTTCCAGCAAAATATTGACCGCAATCGGACGGGTAATAAGTGGATCACTTTCGTAGGAGGCTATCCGCGCTTCATCATGGGTGAGCCACTTTGCCTTGACATAAGAATTCACAAAAGCCAATGCAGGCAGTAGTTTTGTTAAGCCTAACCTTTGCAATAAACCAAGTGCAGTACGCGCAAATGGCACATAAAGTTTTACCTTTAGCGCGGGCGAAGCTAATACCAAGCAACGAATATCTGGCGCGTAGTCATGCACCCAGGCGGCAGCAATCACACCGCCCACACTCTGCGCAATGACCGCAATATCTTGCATTTCAAAACCATATTGACTGCAAATATGACGTGCAAACACATCAGCATCTTTCACAAAAACGCCAAAATCTTCGGCATACCCACGCACACCAGGTGAACGCCCAAGCCCGCGCGCATCCCAAGCAAAGCAGTCATAATCGGGCATATTGAGGCTATCCACCACGTCTTGCTGGCGTCCAGAATGCTCATGCCCACGGTGAAACAAAATAATGGCGCGTTTATGCACATTTGGCTGCTGGCTAGGCCAATGTCGATAAAAAATATCCACGCCATCTACTGCGGTAAAGGTATGCTCTTGTGCTGCTCTATTCATTTTTTGTCAATCAAAGTTAATATAACTACATAATTAGTTATATAGTTGTTTGTGTCAAGTGTTATTTTAATTTTGATTTTTTGCGTCGCCAAAAGGCCATGCTCAACGCGCCCAGCAAAAAACCAACAGCCAAGCCGCCCGCCGCGAAATATTTGGTCGATTTTTCAACCGCATGAAAAATCGGGTTGTCATAGAAGTTTGCCCCAATGTGCAAAGCCAAAATACGCCACTTTCCGTCGGCATCTTTCATTACCGTCGCAGTCCAGCGTGTTTTCATCGGTAGAAACCGCCCATCAGCCAATTGGTAATTTTCAATGCCTGAGCCGTAAACCAAACCCCAATTGGGATGATCAGCATTGCCATGTAGCTGGGTAAGGCCGTCGGCATTCAACTGAATATCCAGCTTTTTCAAATATCCTCCCTCACCAAACCACTCCTTAAAATAGGCATCAATGCCTTCCGGCGTGGTGATGATATTTTGATTAATGGTAGTGACATGCAGATGCTGATGAAAATATTGTTTTAAATCAGAATATTGCTCAGTATTGATAGCCGTTTCTATGCCTGTTAGCAATCTACGCAATTCCTCATGTATCGCATGATTAGCGTCAGGTAGCGCCTGCCGATCTTGTTCAGTGATATTCTGATGACTTACTTCTGACGAACTTACCGTCTCGTCTGCCAGCAAACTCGCTGAATACAACATCAAAGAAATAACGAGTAATCGTATCAACATATTGAATCTCCGGTGGATTATGCAAAGTGCTTAGCATGCAAATTTAAACTGCAAGCGATAATATCATCAGCCACATCCGGCTACCAGTTTACAGAAATTTTAAGTTTAATTGATGCAATCGTCGTCACACACAAATTTAGCCAGAAGTACTTATCGCGCTTACGTAATTGTACTTTTTATGAAATAATTAGCAGTTAATTCTGCACCACTATATAAAGGCAAAAATCCATGGATGACAACAAAGCTAAAGCCCTCACCGCAGCCCTTGCGCAAATCGAAAAACAGTTCGGCAAAGGCTCTATCATGCGGATGGGAGATAGCGATATTGGCGAAGATATTCAAGCTGTTTCCACAGGCTCACTTGGTTTAGACATTGCCCTTGGCATTGGTGGCTTACCACGTGGGCGCGTCATAGAAATCTATGGTCCGGAGTCCTCTGGTAAAACCACGCTCACCTTATCTGTGATTGCACAAATGCAAAAAATGGGCGGCACCGCAGCGTTTATTGATGCTGAGCACGCGCTAGACCCACAATACGCGGCAAAGTTAGGCGTGAATGTGCCTGATTTGCTGATTTCTCAGCCAGATACAGGCGAGCAAGCCTTAGAAATCGTCGACATGTTAGTACGCTCCGGCTCCGTCGATATTGTGGTGGTGGACTCGGTTGCAGCCCTGACTCCACGCGCAGAAATTGAAGGCGAAATGGGCGACAGCCACATGGGCTTGCAAGCGCGCTTAATGTCACAAGCCTTACGTAAACTCACGGGTAACATTAAACGCACCAACACCATGGTAATTTTCATCAACCAAATTCGTATGAAAATTGGCGTAATGTTTGGTAACCCAGAAACCACTACAGGCGGCAACGCACTGAAATTTTACGCGTCAGTTCGCCTAGATATTCGCCGCACAGGTGCGATTAAAAAAGGTGACGAGGTAACAGGCTCTGAAACACGCGTAAAAGTCATTAAAAACAAAGTCGCACCACCGTTTAAACAAGCGGAATTTGACATTATGTATGGCGAAGGCATTTCGCGCTTGGGTGAAATTATCGAGCTAGGTTCAAACCTGAAGTTTGTTGAAAAAGCGGGGGCTTGGTACAGCTATAACGGCGAAAAAATTGGCCAAGGCAAAGAAAACGCCAAAGAGTATTTGCGCGAGCATCCGGGAGTGGCCGCAGAAATTGAAGCGAAAATCCGCGCGAATGCAAAACAACTGGCTGAAGGCATGACCGCTGCGCGCACTGAAGACGACTAATTTTAAGGACGATGGGATATAAAGTTTCAGCCTAAAAGTTTACGACAGCGCGCGCTAGATTATCTGGCAAAACGCGAGTATTCATACGTTGAATTAGGGCAAAAATTAAAAGCCTACGCTGAAGAAGCAGATGACATTCCTGCCATTTTAGACGACTTTAAGCAACGTGGCTGGCTTTCAGATGCACGTTTTACCGAGCAAATCGTCCATGCACGTAAAGCTAAATTTGGCAGCGCGCGCGTAGCGAATGAATTGCGTGAAAAAGGCGTGGCGGATGATTTAGTTGCGCAAGCAGTTAAAAAAGTAAAAGAAACTGAATTCGAAAATGCGCTAGAAATTTGGCGAAAAAAATTTAAACAAAACCCGCAAAACCGCGAAGAATGGGCGAAACAAGCCAGATTTTTACAAAGCCGCGGTTTTGGTTTTGATGTAATAAAAAAGGTTTTAAATAACAGTACCCAAGACGAAGATAATCTGTAAGAGCGCAATTTATTGCGCGAAAGC
>JAKPIR010000059.1 GCA_029549705.1 Pseudomonadota bacterium
CCATGCGGCACTTGAAGCGGAGTTTCAGCATTTACTTAAAGTAGAACGGCCAGAGGTGGTACGTGTGGTGTCGTGGGCAGCAAGTAACGGCGACCGTAGTGAAAACGGGGATTATATCTATGGCAAAAGGCGCTTGCGGCAAATTGATAGCCGCCTGCGTTTTTTAATGCAACGCATGGATTTAGCAATTATTGTGGACCCCGCCACACAAATCGGCTTAGAAAAAATCTTCTTTGGCGCATGGGTGACATTATTTTCACTTAAAAATGACACTGAACACCGCTATCGCATTGTTGGTAAAGATGAACTTGCGCCAAGCAAAGGCTATATCAGCTGGGTTTCACCGCTCGCTAAAGCCATGCTCGGCAAAAGTGTGGGCGATGTCATCAGAGTCGCTACGCCCGCAGGCGACGAAGAATACGAAGTCATCGATATTCAATACCAATTGCCCGTATAAAACCAAACACCATGCAAAATCGTACCGAGCAACGCTGGGATATTTTCTGCCGCATTGTCGATAATTTTGGTGATATTGGCGTTTGCTGGCGCCTCAGTCAGCAATTGGCGAATGCGCATCAGTTGCCCATTCGACTATTCATTGATGACCCCGAAACCGCACAAAAAATCATTCCAGGCTACCAACCTGAACTTGGCCCGCAAACCATCAACCGTGTTGAAATTTGTAGCTGGCCGAATGCCAGTGATGCTATCCAGCCCGCTGATGTCGTGCTTGAGACCTTTTCGTGTGGCATTCCGCAACCTTATTTAAGCATGATGCAGCCACACACTGCATGGGTAAATTTAGAATATTTATCGGCCGAAAAATGGATTGACGATTTTCATGCGCTGCCTTCGCCGCAAGCCAACGGCTTAATGCGCTATTTTTTCTTCCCTGGCTTTACTGAAACTACTGGTGGCTTAATTCGCGAACATGATATTGTGCTGCGCAATCAACACCTACCAAATGAAACGCCATTGCTAAGCACATTGCATCAAGCCAACCTGCCTGAACATGCTTTAAAAATATCACTATTTGGCTACCCCAATGCGCCCATTCACGATTTTTTGCATATTTTGCAAAAAAGCCAGCAGGATAGCGTTGTTTACGTGCCCAACAGCAGCATTTTGCCGCAGGTGGCGCATTTTTTAGGCGTCACACAGACGAGCGTCAATGCTACGTATCAACGCGGAAAACTTCACATCAAAATATTGCCATTTTTAAGCCAAGACGATTACGACAGCTTATTAGCAAATTGCGACATCAATTTTGTGCGGGGCGAAGATAGCTGGGTTCGCGCTATTTGGGCAGGAAAACCGTTTATTTGGCAGCCGTATTTTCAAAGTGAAAATACGCACATGGTCAAACTCAATGCATTTCTATCAAGGTTTTATGGTGATGGTGATTGCGATGAGGCTACAAAACAAGCCATTTTTGAATTAGATTGCGCTTGGGCGCAAGGCACCATCACTGCCGCGCTTTGGCAAAACTATATTCAGCAACACACATTGATTCGCGCCTATACGCACGCACGCACGATGGCCTTGGCCGAGCAGCCAGACCTTGCTTCTAAGTTGGTGATTTATTTGCAAAAAATATGCGTTCAGGTATAATGCGCGGCTTTATTATTTAACCCTATTTTTAGTACTTTTTTATATCAAGGCAATCTCATGAAAACAGCTCAAGAACTTCGCGCCGGCAACGTTATTATGGTGGGCGATGTGCCATTAGTCGTGGTCAAGGCAGAATACAACAAATCTGGCCGTAGCACTGCTGTGGTAAAAATGAAATTTAAAAATTTGCTGACAGAAGCACCTAGCGAAAACATATACGGCGCGGGCGATAAATTTGATGTCATTGTGCTTAAGAAAAAAGAGGCGACCTACTCTTATTTTGCCGATCCAACTTATGTATTTATGGATGCCGACTACAACCAATACGATGTTGATGCTGAATTTATGGAAGACGTGCTTCCCTACCTAGAAGATGGCATGCCAGTGGATATTCGTTTTTATAACGACAAGGCCATTTCAGTAGAATTGCCAACAACAGTGGTGCGTGAAATCACTTACACCGAACCGGCTGTCAAAGGCGATACTTCTGGCAAGGTAATGAAACCTGCAAAAATCGCGACAGGCCATGAAATTTCTGTGCCTTTATTTTGCGCGCAAGGCGACAAAATTGAGATCGACACACGTACAGGTGAATATAGAAACCGTGTAATGAAATAATAAAATCATTTGTTTCATCAAATTAAGGGGGCAATTTGCTCCCTTTTTTTATATCCATGTTTTTTGTATACAAGTCATTAAAATTCGCGCTACTATACTCATGCATCGCTACAATTCACACGCTGGAGGTTGATATGAACGATAAGCAATTGGTTGCGCTAGAAGCGGCAAAATTTGTAAAAAATGGCATGCTGGTAGGCTTAGGTACTGGTTCTACTGCTAATTATTTTATTGACGAGTTGGCACGCCTGCAACGTGAAAATGGTCTTAGCATCACTACCGTTGCCAGTTCCACCATCAGCGCCCAACGTGCACAATCGCTTGGTTTGCCCATTGTTGCCTTAGAGCATATTGCCAGTATTGATCTCTATGTGGATGGCGCGGATGAAATTGCCCCTGATATGACTTTACTCAAAGGCCGAGGCAGTGATTTAGTCAAAGAGAAATTACTCGCTAAAGCGGCCACGCAGTTTATTGCGGTGGCGGATGAAAGCAAGTTGGTGAACCGCATCGGCCAGAACTTTGTGATTCCGATTGAAGTCATTCCATTTGCGTGGCAACTCACCAAAAAAAGCCTTGAAGATGCAGGTGGCGTTGGTCATTTGCGCCCCAATGCTGCAAAAGATGGCTTCTGGATTACCTCGCACGGCAGTTACGTACTCGATTTAACCTTTGATGCAGACTTTAGCGCTAACGCCTTGAATGAACTCATTAACAATACCCCCGGCGTAGTTGAACACGGCATTTTTTATGGGCTGACAGATGCCATACTCATTGCAGCCAATGGCAAGGTAGAGGCGCGCTGGGCTTAATGCACTCGCAGACTTTATGTTGCGGCGATATGTTGTGTCGATAATGCAAAAGACCAAACAACATGCGTAAGCTACTTATTTTACTGCTCATTTTGCTGGCAGCTGCATGTACGCGAACGGACGAACGTATACCCCCTACTGCACACACTGAAACCCTTGATGCCAACACCTTAGTTTTTGTCACCCATAATGGTCCAACAACTTATTATTACAATGGCGATAACGAACTCGCTGGCCTTGAGTACGACTTAGCGACCTTATTTGTTAAAGATTTTGCACCTGAATACCAACTGAAATTTTTAGTGGTGAATAGTGTAAGTGATGTCATTCCCTCACTATTAAAAGGCCGCGCGCACATTGCGGCGGCCAATTTATCCATTACGCGTTTGCGGCAAGAACTGGTGCAGTTTTCTACGCCTTACCAAGAAACGCAGCAACAGCTTGTTTGCTTCAATGATGACAAGACCAAGCGCAGTCTTCCCATCAAAGTAAAAGCCTTGAGTGAAGCTCTAGTGGGCAAAAAAATGGCGGTACCACTTGGCACAAGTTTTGAAGAACGGCTGAATCAGCTCCAAAAAACTCAGCCAACATTGCACTGGAAAGCGCTGCCCAATACCAGCTCAGAGCTCCTTTTAAGCGAGGTTGCCAATGGCACGCTGGACTACACCGTGGCAGACAGCCATTTGGTGTCCATTATGCAGAACTATTATCCTAATTTGGCGGTGGCCAGCGCATTGGGGGAACCTGACAAACTCGCCTGGGCGTTATCAAAACAAGCCGACCCGGCATTAGTTAAAAAAGTAAATGCCTTTTTTGCCAAAATTAAAAAAGACGGCACCTTGCAGCACCTGATTGACCGCTATTATGGCCACTCAGAGCGCCTAAACACAGAAGACGTCACCGTGTTTCTTGAACGTAGCCAAAGCCTATTGCCCAACTATGCGGCACTCTTTAAACAAGCACAGGAGCAAACCGGCCTTGATTGGCGCTTAATTGCTGCGGTGAGCTATCGCGAGTCGCACTGGGACCCCTTAAACACCTCTCCCACCGGCGTGCGGGGTATGATGATGCTCACCGAAAACACCGCAAAACTCATGGGCGTGACGGATAGGCTAGACCCCGTACAAAGTATTCCTGCCGGGGCGAAATATATTGTCAAAATGATAGAAACCATTCCAGATAGCGTGCCTGAACCAGACCGCACTTATTTGGCGCTGGCAGCCTACAATATTGGCTACGCCCATTTGCAAGATGCAAGAACCCTCGCAAAACGCCTAAAACTCAATCCAGACCGCTGGTCTGATGTTAAAAAAACCTTGCTCATGTTACGCCAGCCCGATTATTACACCACGTTAAAATATGGTTACGCAAACGGTAGCGCCCCTGTTATTTTTGTAGAGTCCGTGCGTAGTTACCAAAATATTTTGGAATATCACCAGCCCAGCCACCCAGAAAATGAGGCATCAAACGTCGCCCAGTTAGGTAATTAACAAGTGTCTTAAATCACTTTATCAGCTTTTTAAAAGTCCCGAGAAAAAAATAATGCCCTGAGAGCCTTTATTTATAAGGCTCTCAGGGCATCGAAAAAGGTTGGATGTAAATTAAGGCTTAAATTGGCTTTATTTGATCAAGATTATTCATGTACGGACGCAGCACTTTAGGCACGGTCACGCTGCCATCCGCATTCTGATAATTCTCCAGCACAGCTACCAATGTGCGCCCCACTGCCAAACCGGAACCGTTCAAGGTATGCACAAGTTCTGGCTTGCCCTGTTCATTTCTAAAACGTGCCTGCAAACGGCGCGCTTGAAACGCCTCACAATTGCTGACGGAAGAAATTTCACGATAGGTATTTTGCGCGGGCAACCAGACTTCTAAGTCATATGTTTTAGCCGCACCAAAACCCATATCGCCTGTACACAATGAAACTACGCGGTAAGGCAACTCAAGTGCTTTTAAAATATTTTCCGCATGCCCCACCATTTCTTCAAGCGCTTCGTAGCTTTTGCTTGGGTGTACAATTTGCACCATCTCGACTTTATCAAATTGGTGCTGGCGTATCATGCCTTTGGTGTCGCGCCCATAACTGCCCGCCTCGCTTCTAAAGCATGGCGTATGTGCGGTCAGTTTAATCGGCAAACTTTCTAACGGCACAATTTCATCGCGCACGGTGTTAGTGAGCGTGACTTCTGAAGTTGGGATTAAATAAAGTTTGCTGTCGTTGTGCTGAACGCTAAATAAATCTTCTTCAAACTTAGGTAATTGCCCTGTACCCTTGAGCGTTTCTGCGTTCACTAAATAAGGTGTATAGCATTCGGTATAACCATGCTTTTCCGTCTGCGTGTCCAGCATAAACTGCGCTAATGCACGGTGTAATTTCGCCACTTGGCCACGCATCAGCGTAAAGCGTGCGCCAGAAAGCTTGGCACCTGTGTCAAAATCTAAGCCCAGTGGCATACCCACATCGGTGTGGTCTTTAATTTCAAAATCAAAGTTTCGTGGTGTGCCCACTTTGCGCACTTCCACGTTATCGGCTTCTGATTTGCCTTGTGGCACAGTGCTGTGCTGCAAATTCGGTACATTCAACAACAGGTTTTGTAACTCTGCCTGTAGTTCGCTCAAGCGCGCTTCATCAGCTTTGAGTTGGTCTCCCAAACCTGCGACTTCGGCCATAATCGCACTGACATCCTCGCCTTTGGCTTTTGCCATGCCAATTTGTTTAGAGGCATTATTGCGTTTAGCTTGCAGGTCCTGCGTACGCGTTTGCACGGTTTTACGTTCTTGTTCTAACGCGCTAAAGGCTTTTGATGGAAAATCAAACCCTCGGCTTTTTAAGTGGCTGACTACACCCTCTAAATCATTTCTTAATGCTTGTATATCTAACATAAGTATTCCTAAAATTTTTTTCTTAGCCGCAGATAAACGCTAATTAACACAGATTTATTTCAAAACTTATCATTGAATTTATAGCGCATTAAATTTATAGCGTAAATGTAAAAGAGGCAAAATTTAGATTTATTTTATCTATATGAATTCGCGTTTATCTGCGACTCCATTACTTTTTCGCTTTTTTATCCAGCTCTTTTAAATGCTGCAGCTTTTCCGTAATTTTACCCTCAAGCCCGCGTGGTGTGGGATTATAAAATTGTGGCACTTTGTTTTGCTGTACTAATTCATCAGGGAAATACTCCTCACCCGCCGCATAGGCTTCGGGTTCATGGTGCGCATAGCGGTACTCTTTGCCATAATCTAACGCTTTCATTAGCTTAGTCGGCGCATTTCTTAAATGTAGCGGTACAGGACGCGATTTATCTTGGCCGACAAAGGCTTTGGCCTGATTATACGCGTTATAGGCGGCGTTACTTTTAGGCGCCACAGCTAAATAAATCACTGCGTTCGACAGCGCCAATTCCCCCTCTGGCGAACCAAGACGTTCGTAAATCTGGCAAGCTACCAGCGCTATCCCCTGCGCGCGCGGGTCTGCCAGACCAATGTCCTCAATCGCCATACGCACAATGCGCCGGCCTAAATAGAGTGGGTCTGCGCCCCCATCAATCATGCGCAAAAACCAATAAAGTGCAGCATCTGGATTTGAGCCACGTACAGATTTATGCAAAGCTGAGATTTGGTCGTAAAACGCTTCGCCACCTTTATCAAAGCGGCGCAGTTTTTCTGCCATAGTCGTTTGCAAAAAGGCTTCATCAATTTCAGTAATGCCTGCACTAGTAGCAGCATTAAATAAACTTTCAGCAAAATTGATCAAGCGTCTGGCATCACCGTCAGCGTAGGCTATCACCTGTTCTTTAACCTCAGGCGAAAAATGCGTATTTTCTGCCACCAGTGCGCGAGCGCGCTCTAACAGTAAAGCCAGTTCCGTCTCCGCAAGCGCATGAAGTACAAACACCTGCGCACGGCTGAGTAGCGCACTATTGACTTCAAACGAAGGGTTTTCAGTGGTTGCGCCAATAAACGTAATGAGACCGCTTTCAACAAAGGGTAAGAATGCGTCCTGCTGGCCTTTATTAAAGCGATGCACCTCATCCACAAAAAGAATCGTTTTGCGGCCATGTTGCTGCAAGATGAGTTCAGCTCGCTCTACCGCTTCACGAATATCTTTAATGCCAGATAGCACGGCTGAAATCGGGATAAATTCAGCATCTGCCGTATTGGCAATCAGCCTAGCCAATGTGGTTTTACCCACGCCTGGCGGCCCCCACAAAATCATAGAAGGCAATTTTCCCGATTGAAATGCTAGTTTTAAAGGTTTATTTTCACCCAGCAGATGCGATTGCCCCACCACTTCTTCTAAAGTTTTGGGGCGTAAAATTTCTGCTAAAGGTGCCTGCGGGGTGTTAGGTTGAAATAAATCGCTCAAAATATGGGTTTTTTCTGATGTTTAGCATCGCACATGAACTCGCTGACATATTACGTCATATTGCAATGATAAACATTCACCCAATATTTTCAATCATTAGATTTTTTTGTGATGTTGCCTAACAAAGTTTGATTGGATATCACCACAGTGTCGCCAGTCACCCCTTCTTGCAAGGTATAGGTCATCTTAGCCAATGATAAATTGGTTGGCTCTAGCTGTGCAGCGTTTACCGTGAGCAAGCCATCATTGCCGGGACCCGTTGTTTTAAGCGTGGAACTTGTGAAAGGAATATTGCCAGTAGTTGAATTGAGTGTTGCTTTCATTTCAGCGGATATTTTTCGATTATCCAGCACACCGCCCACAAACTTATCGGACTGCACATCAAAATTTGCTTTGTAGTTTGAGAAATTCACTTTTAATGTCGAGGTTAAATTGGCAGTGGATGTCGTCAGCGCCCCTAAATAACTACCTGAAAAACTAATGGGTGTTGTGGCACTATATTCGGCTTTGGCACGTAGACTATGTAATTGCGGCAAGCCTGCTAATCCACCTTCTAGTAGACCAGTAGACTTTTTATCGAGTTCGGCCAATATCAAAACTGGTATTGCTTTAGTGATTTCTTCATTGGGTTCATCGCTTTTATTTGCATCGACTTTATTATCCGCCACAGAAAAGTGTTTTTCTTTTTCCAATACTGCAACTTTTGTAGTCTGATCTATCTCCTCAATTTTGGCACTGGCGTCTTTTTGATGTTCGGTACTTCCCACCCCTGCTTTTCTTGGCGCTGCGGCACTGATTTTAACTTCTTGCGCGCTATATTGCGGCGGTTGTTTACCATCGGTTTCACCCGTTTGGCCTTGATATAAAATTAAGATACCCTGGCTGTTTTCAAGATATGCTGCACCGTCACCTACCGTCACACGTAGCACGCCATCTTTAAATTCACTGAGTGTTTCAGTACCACGAATTCCAATGGTCGCAACCGGTGTATTCATGCGCCATGCCTGCTTATTTGATTTACCGATTAAGCCGGTAATTGCCCTCAAACCACCTTTGACTAAGCGAAAAAAGCCTTTTTCAGTACCATCAGCTTGGCCTGAGAAATGGTAATCTTCCACCTTAAACTCTGTATTTGGCTGAAACGACATATAGCCGCCATCAATAAAGCGCACTTGCGCACGCCCGTCTGTCGTTTGAATCATGTCACCATTTTCAATGGCGGCACCTTTTGTAAGCGTTCTGCTTGTACCATTCGCGTCAATAACTGTGACATTTCCTGTCACAAATTGTACCTTGCCAACTTCTGCATTCGCTAGCATGGGTAATGCTGCTACAAACAAAAATGCCATTAACACTTTGATGCTGATGTTGTTTTTTTTCAATATAATCATATCCATAGCCATGTTTACATCCTTTGCTTTCGCCATATTTTCCAACCATCGCAAATTTTCTCACCATCGTTAAGATGAGAAAGTATTGAGTAATGTCAAGTTTTAACAATCAACACATGCAATTTATATACCCAGCGCATTTACCAATGAAAATCTTTTCTGACACTCACCGAAAACATGGTGCGATCAAACGCATTGATGACTGTATTTG
>JAKPIR010000093.1 GCA_029549705.1 Pseudomonadota bacterium
CATGAAGAAGTCGGTTACGGCTTATTTGCAACTGAAGGCAAAGAAAATGAAGAAGAAGGTTACGGCTTCTTTGCACCATTTCAACCACATCCAGATGCCACGGTCGCAACACTGATTGGTGATGATACGGTACTCACTGAAGCGAACTCTGGCAATGCACCCGTTGAAAAAGTAGCCGTTAATCAAACAGAGACTAATGCTACAACAGTAGCCAGTGCTGCCGCAGAAAAAAGAAACGCAACACGTCGCGAATCAGATAAAGCCCCAGCAACAACAGAAACCTCATCCATTCGCGTAGGTGTTGAAAAAGTTGACCAACTCATTAACCTTGTGGGCGAACTCGTGATTACCCAGGCCATGATTGAGCAGCGCATCAGCGCGCTTGATCCGGTACAGCATGAATCGCTCATTAACAGCGTAGGGCAACTTACACGCAACACCCGCGACCTACAAGAGTCTGTCATGTCGATTCGTATGATGCCGATGGACTTTGTCTTCTCACGCTTTCCTCGTATGGTGCGTGATTTAGCCAGCAAACTTGGCAAAAAAGTTGAGTTTGTCACCGTTGGTGCGGCAACAGAGTTAGACAAAGGCCTCATTGAACGGATTGTAGACCCGCTCACCCATTTGGTACGCAATAGTGTGGATCACGGTATTGAAACGCCTGAAAAACGCAGAGCTGCCGGCAAATCTGAAACCGGCACACTCACACTTTCAGCCTCGCATAAAGGCGGCAGTATTGTCATTGAAGTGACGGATGATGGGGCGGGGCTAAACCGCGATAAATTGTTGGCAAAAGCCGCTAAAAATGGGTTGTCTGTCAGCGAAAATATGACAGATTCCGAAGTGTTTAACCTCATATTTGCACCAGGTTTTTCTACAGCAGAAGTGGTCACCGATGTGTCTGGTCGTGGTGTGGGGATGGACGTGGTGAAACGTAACATTACTGCCATGAATGGCGCGGTAGAAATTCGCTCGGCCCTTGGCTTTGGCACAACGATTTCAATCGCACTGCCACTCACGCTGGCTATTTTAGATGGCATGTCCGTGTCATTAGGTAACAGTGTTTATGTGATTCCGCTTAATTTGATTGTTGAAACGCTACAACCACGCGCTGAAGACATTAAAACGGTAACAGGTGAAGGTCGTATGGTGCATGTGCGTGGTGAATATTTGCCCATTATCGCGTTGCATAGTTTATTTAATCATCACACAGAGATTACTGACCCAACAGAAGGCGTGCTGGTGCTCATCGAAGCAGACGGTAAAAAGTCAGCCCTATTTGTTGACCGTTTGGTTGGCCAGCAGCAAGTTGTGATTAAGAGCTTAGAAACAAACTACCGCAAGGTGCAGGGCGTATCAGGCGCCACCATTATGGGCGATGGTTCAGTGGCTTTAATTCTTGATGTGCCAGCCATTATCCAAATGGGGCAAACCGCTAACTACATTACAGGGGCAATTCCATTTGCCAATTACCAAAGTAAAGCAGTGGAAACACAGCTTATCTAATTTCCGTATTAAAAGTTAAAAATTAAGGAGTCATCACAATGAGCATGAATACAGAAACCGTCACTAACACCTCAAACAACAAAGCAAAAGTTGCAGGTGGCGAGTACCTCACCTTTGTTTTAGGTGATGAGCAATATGGCTTAGAAATTTTAAAAGTGCAAGAAATTCGCGGTTACGACACCGTGACGCAAATCGCCAACACACCAGATTTTATTAAAGGTGTGGTGAACCTACGCGGCAAAATTGTACCCATTGTCGATTTACGCATTAAGTTCAAGCTTGGCAAAGTGGAATACGATGAATTTACGGTGGTGATTATTTTGAACTTAAGTGGCCGCGTAGTGGGTATTGTGGTAGATGGCGTTTCAGACGTAAAAGCGCTCAAAGAAGAGCAAATTCGTGATGTGCCTTCGTTAGTTTCAAATATTGATACCAAATACATTGTCGGCTTAGCCACGGTTGAAGAACAGATGTTTATTTTGGTGGATATTGAACAACTCATGAGCAGCCAGGAAATGGCACTTATGGACTCAGTCGCCGTTCATTAATTCATAAAAAATAAAACTTAAGAAAGTAAGGATAAAAAAATGTTTGCATCCATTATCAATAAATTAGCCAGCGGCACAAAAGCCACTAAAAAAATCATTGACGAAGTCACAGAATTTCGCGCACTAAAGGCAGAAATCAACAGAGCGCGCTGCGTGCTTGAGTTTGATGCTAAAGGCACAATTACGGCCATCAATCAAAATGCGTTAAAAGCACTGGGTTTTAGTGAATCAGATGTATTGAATGAACATCATCGCGTGCTGGTAGGTAGTACCGAGAGCGCCCGACCAGAATACGAAGATTTTTGGGAACACCTGCATGGCGGCACTACGCAAACAGGTAAATTCAAATTTAAAAACAAAAAAGGTGACGACGTCTGGTTTCAAGGCTACTACGCCCCCGTCATTAATAGCAAGCATCAACTCATTAAAGTGGTGAGTTATCTCACCGATATTACTGCCGATTTAACCCGTGCTTTAGTTTTACAAGGTGAAGATGAAGCGTTGAATCAAACCTTCGGTGTGATGGAATGCGACATGTCAGGCAACATTACTGAGTGTAACAATCTATTTATGGAACCACTTGGTTACAAACGTGAAGAATTGGTAGGTCATCATGTGGGAATCCTATTACCCCCTGAAGTTGCGCAAAGCCCAGAGTACAAAAAAATGTGGGAAGAACTCAACGCCGGTATTAGCCAAACCAGACAAATCCGCCGCATTTCAAAAGACCGCAAAGAATATTGGTTTCAATCGACTTATGTGCCAATCAGCGATGAAGCCGGCAAACCCTATAAAGTAGTGGTGTATTCATACTGCATTACAGCTGAAAAAATTAAAAATGCTGACTATGAAGGCCAGCTCAATGCCATCAACAGACTGCAAGGCGTGATTGAGTTTGATTTGAAAGGCAACATTCTGAAAGTGAATGACAATTTTACTAAGGTGACCGGTTATAGTGAAAAAGAAATTGTGGGCAATCATCATAGTATGTTTGTTGATGCAGCCTATAAATCCAGCAGTGAATATAAAGCATTTTGGGAAAAGTTTAGCCGCGGCGAGCCTGGTGACGG
>JAKPIR010000096.1 GCA_029549705.1 Pseudomonadota bacterium
TTGCAGTGTTTTTTTCACAACAAGCTGATTGATTCGATTCGTTTCTAAGCCATCAATCTCTCGCAAAAAGTCAGGTGCTTTAATGCCCGCCGCCCATACTACCAGTGACGATGGTATAAACTTACCGCTATGCGTATGAACACCCTCGCTGGTGACTTCGGTCACACGCTCACCGGTGTATACATGTACATTCAGTTTGTTGAGCTCCACCTCTACCGAATGAGAAAGTTTAGGCGGTAGCGCAGGCAACACCCGCTCACTGGCTTCAATCAATGAAATTTTGACATCACGGTCAGCATCAATTTTATCAAGCCCATATGCCGCTAGCTCACGTGTTGTATTGTGCAATTCAGCAGAGAGTTCTACACCGGTGGCACCTGCACCTACAATCACGACCTCCAACTGACCTGGCTGCACTGGAGTTGTTTGAGTTTGCGCACGGAGCAATGCATTATGCAGGCGGCGATGAAAACGCTCGGCTTGCTCCTGTGTATCCAGTGCTATTGAGTGCTCACGCGCACCTTTGATGCCAAAATCGTTGGTGGTACTGCCTACCGCGATTACTAACGTATCATACTTAAAGGTACGCCGTGGGATCACTTCATGCCCGTCTTCATCGTAATTCGGTGCAATCGAAATTTCCCGTTTTGCTCGGTTTAGCGTATCCATTTTTCCTAAGCGAAATTTGAAATGGTGCCAATGTGCTTGAGCAAGGTAGACCAATTCATGCTTTTCAGGATTCATACTTCCCGCGGCAATTTCATGTAACAATGGCTTCCACACATGTGTTTTAGACTGATCAATCAGCGTAATCATCGCCTTACCTTTGCGGCCTAATGAATCACCCAATTTTGTGGCAAGTTCTAGGCCGCCTGCCCCTCCACCCACAATCACTACATGATGCAACTTTTGCTGTTGATTTTCACGCACAGAACTATCCGCCTAGCCTAATTTAAAGCCTTAAAAAAACAAAAACGCGCTTACCGTCACAGTAAGCGCGCAATTTAGACATACTAAAAGATTACTCGTTACCTGTAAGACCTGAACTCATACTACGAATCCAAGCAATCACCTTTAATAACTCATCTGGCGTAATGCCATTTTTTGGGTCCGTTGGGTCCATCAAGCCAATACCCTTAGCGCCCATGCCACCATTGGTGCCATGCCAAACAGTTTCAAACATGCCCTTATTGGTCGCATTTTTAGCATATTTAAAGTTTGGTCCAATCAAACCTGGCCCAACAGCACCTTCCGCATTGCCGCCATGACATGCAACACAAGAATAAAGCTGAAAAACTTTTTTGCCCTTTGCAATTGCTTCTTCATTGCCTACATATGGGTTTTTACCCGTTGCTAAAAATTCTTTTGCTGCAGGTGTATCAAATAACGCTGCATCAATCACTAATGGCTTACCTTCTTGTGTATCCACAAACGCAATCGCGTTACCCGCAGGCGCTGCTGCAGATGAAGCTGTCGCCGCCGCCTCTGGTGCGCCAGAAGTTGCTTCTTTATCGGATTTTCCACAGGCTACTAAACCAATTAACGCGAATAGCAACACACTGATTTTCAAATGCTTCATTCTTACGCTCCTATAAACTAAACGACACTTTAGAAATCACTAACAACGCATTATACAATATTCGTAACAATTTGTTACTGTTGCATAAAACCTCTGCGGCAGATAGATTTGGTTAATGATGCCTAAAAATAAAAAGGCCACCGAAGTAGCCTTTAAATTAAGCGCCTAAGTGACTTAGACTATTAATTACTCGTTACCCGTGATTTTTGAATTACTACGGATAAATGCAATCACTTTCAACACGTCATCTGGTTTCAGACCTTCTGAAGGGTCGTCAGGTAACATCAGGCCTAACCCTTTAGCGCCCATACCACCATTTGTACCATTCCAGATGGTTTCAAACATACCCTTGTTGGTTGCATTTTTTGCATATTTAAAGCCAGGGCCAATCAAACCAGGGGCAACTGCACCCTCAGCGTGTCCACCATGACAGGCCACACATGAGTACAAGTTAAACTTCTTCTTACCGCCTTTAATGCCTTCTTCATTGCCAATGTAAGGATTTTTACCTGTCGCTAGAAATTCTTTTGCTTGTGGTGTATCAAACAATTCTTTTTTAATATTTAGCGGTGAGCCATCTTGTGTTGAAACAAGCGTAATATCGCCTGCATTTGCATTCACTGAAACCAAACCTGCAAAAGCTAACAAACTAGCGAACAATGCAGACTTTAAAGTTTTATTGCTTAACATGCTATCTCCTAATCTATATCACTAAATTGAGTTACGACTTGTAAACACTCCCGCATTCTTTGTCGCATGACCCTTAAACGTATCTATTATTTAATCGGTTGACGCATTAACCAAAATAATATGTGTAATTTTACACGTATTTCAGTTCGGCTTAAACCTCAATCATTGATTAAAATAATATTTTACTTATTTGCTGGTGCTTTATCGCCAGTGCCGTATTTTTGATAAGCTTTGACCAAGCTATCACCTTCAACCACTGGCACATGTGGAATACCATAATCATCCAAAATCTTTAAGATTTTATCCTGATTTCTATCCAGCGCACCTTGAATCATCGCCATACGCTCTTTATCTTTTTTACGTACACCTACTGAAATATTCCAATATTCTTTTCCTTTTGCATTTTCTGTTTCATACTCTGGAATAGGTGCAACCACCATAGGCACTTTAGATTGTTTTGCGAAATAGCCGCCAATTGGACCCCACGCAATCGCGATGTCAATATCCCCTTTGGCAAGGTCATCAATCATGAAGCTTGGTGGCAAGTTAAGATCACGCTGAATGCGGTATGGGCGGGCA
>JAKPIR010000102.1 GCA_029549705.1 Pseudomonadota bacterium
CTGATTCGTGGATTTAATATATAGCTTTGGTTTTCTAGAGCTTTTCGGATTGCTTCACGACCTTCATAAGCACGTTTTTGATTAGTGTCATAGACCATTACTTGGTACATGATGTGATCGGTCTTTGCAGGGCAATCAAGGTTGTTTTCAGCATTGCCGCCGACCTCTTGCCACACCGCATATGGTGTTGCTGTTCCAATTGGCGCAATGTCTTCGTAGATGCGTAGGTTGTCACCAAAGATGGTTTTGACCGCTGCATCAGCATTTAATGCTTTAAATATGGGTAGAAACATCATAAGTTCGCCAATTCCTTATCTAGTTCAGCATTAAATACTTCTGAGAATTTGTTTGTGACTTGCTGAATATTGCTTGCTAATGCAGGTCGCATGAATGGAGTTGCAGGCATATTGGACGTGCCTATCTCCAAAAACCGCCAGTACCGAGTGTCGCCACCACTTGTATTTGGCGGTGTAGGATTGGAATAAGAAGCCCCACCACGTATCCCCACTCGCATTACAATCACATCTTTATTTTTAGACTTACCCGCAGCAACGGATATGTTCTTCCATATCTTTTCTGTAGTATCTGGATCATCAATGGCTTTGGCATTGCTACGAGCTGCATCACGAACAATATTCATTGCCTGACGTGCGGCTTTGCGAGCAATGCTTTTTGTTCTACGAGGATTAGCAAGTCTTTGAAGTCTATTTACAACATCATCAAGACCTGTAATCTCAACTTCTACTCCTGCCATAAACACCTCTACTTTGGTTTCTCAAGCCCCTGCCCAAGCAAGAAAGTGCAATAGATATTGCCTGTCTCATTATCATCAAGCGCTTGGCTTTGGATTGAGAACACACGGCCTTTCCAAATGACTTGCATTGTCGTGTTGATGTCTTCTCGATAGCGGATTTTCATGCGAGCAACTACTTCAGACTGATCAGCCTGAGCTGAGATTAAATCTTTGGCTGACAATGGAGTTACTTTAGCCCATAGCTGTTTATATTCTTGCCAAGAGCCTTCGATTTCAAAACCATCTTCATCTCGACCACCAGCAACGTAGTGTTGAATGATGACTCGATGGCATAGTTCGGGTGTTAAATCTGCCATTTAAACCCCCATAATTCTAAACTTTTGCAATAGGTCCCAATAGGCTTGTGGTTTTCCTTCTAAACTGCGGCTATAGCGGTATTGAACGTAAATTAATCTTGCCGAATCAAGCCAATCATTATCTAAGATGTCAGTTTCATTTACTCGATCAGCCTCACCTACAATCACTTTACGATCTAAATCGTTTTGAATTACCTCTTCTGCATCCGCAATCCATTTCATAATCAACGAATCTTCTTCATCTTCGTCAATGCGACAGTGTAGTTTTGCCTGATCTAAAGTAATCATTCTGATTTCACCTGTTTACTTGTTTTGACTGACTTTTTTTCTTCCTGAAATTCAACCAAAATACCTTTATCCACCAAGTGTTTTACTGAAACTGGATCCGCTTCTCGAGTGTCGCCAGATTTATAAAACTTGTCGCCAAAATGTTCACGCTTAACTTCGTATTTCATTGCTTACTCCATAAAGAAAGGGGCTTTCGCCCCTATGTTTTTAAGGTCCAACAACTGGTGCCAAATTACCGTAAACAAATGCTTCAGGACGATAAACCGCTAAAGCTAATCGTTCTTCAGCAAGGATTGTTACCAAGTTTTTAACAAAATCATCTTCGTTCTCAGTAGCAACCTCTACACGAGATAACCAACGATCAAAGATTTGAGCACCCATTGAGAATGCGCCTGTCAAAAACTTACCTGCTGTGATTGCTTGAGTTGCAACCACAGGTAAACCCCACAATGTTGGGTTTAAAGTGCCTTGTGGATTACCAATGATGTACTGACCTGTTGTGTCTTTCAGGGTTTCGATGCTTGCCCAGTCAATCGGGTTAAGTACATGGCCGCTTGCTGGGTATTCAGCTAAAACAGCTTGAAGCATTGCATAGCGCAAAGTATCAATGATTGATTCAGATGATGGTGTTACACCTGTTGGGCGAACATAAGCAGTCGCTTGCGGAATAATCCCTAAAAGGTTTTGACCAGTACCGTCGCCATTAAGGATTTGCTGCTCTTCTTTAAAAGCCAAACCATAGCGCAAACGACCGTCAATGTAAGATTGCAACTGTGAAGCGTCATCAAGGATTTGGCGAGAAGCCTTCATATGATGAGCAATTACTTTTGCTGTTGTACTTACTAAGTCAAATTTAAGATCTGATTGCGGCTTTAATGCACCCTCTGCGACCGTTCCAGCATTGTTTGTGAATCCAGTTTCTTTCACATATTCAAGCGCGTTACCATCCATGCGACCTTGCATTAACAGATCGCGAATTGTTAATTTACGATCAGGTTGGGCGATGATACCTGCAAGACGTGTGGTTTGAACTAAATCACCTGCTGAACCAGCCGCATTAGTGGTTGCAGATGTGATTGTAGCTTTAATTTCTAAATTGGCTTTACCGCGCTGACCAGCTGAACCACTTAGAGATTTGAATTGCTCTGATTCAACAAACTGACGACCTAAAGACTTTTGCTCTTCAGGTTGATCATTAGGACGACGAGCTGACTTCTGCTCAACTTCATCAATACGCGCTTTAAGCTCGTTTAATTTAGTGATGGCTTCATCTGCTGATTGTTTTGCGCCTTCAGCAATCTTGTCACCATGTTCACGCTTACCTTTGAACTCTTCGGAAATACCTTTGACTTCATCGACTTGTTTTTTAAACTCTTGAGCGAGTTGTTCTAAATTTTGATCAGACATTGCTGACTCCTTTTAAGATATTTAAAGCATTTGATATTGATTTCGCTTCTTTGATTTCTTCCTCTGACTCGCTCAGAAGAGG
>JAKPIR010000178.1 GCA_029549705.1 Pseudomonadota bacterium
CCATGAGCATTTACATGAGCCTGCACAATATGTTTACCAATTTGTTGCACTTGCTAATGGCTTTTATGGGCGGTGATGACTAATTGAATTGCATTAGAAGGAAATAAAAAAACCCGCTTCGGCGGGTTTTTTTTATGCGAACTATGTGAACTATGCGAACGATGTTTAGATTGCATTTACTGCTTGGCTAGTCGGCGTGCTCTAAAGAATTCTGAAAGCAATGCGCCGCATTCTTGGGCTAATACACCGCTCACAACTTCGGTGTGGTGGTTTAGCTTAGGTTCAGCCATTAAGTTTACAACGCTTCCGCATGCGCCGGTTTTGGGGTCTTGCGCGCCAAATACCAGCTTCGCGATGCGTGCGTGCTGAATTGCGCCGCTACACATGGCGCAAGGTTCTAAGGTGACGTACAGCGTACATCCAACCAGCCGATAATTGCCAAGTAGCGCGGCGGCTTCTCGCATAGCGATAATTTCAGCGTGCGCACTTGGGTCGTGGTTGCCAATAGGCGCATTACTGCCACGGCCAATAATCACGCCGTCTTTTACCACAATCGCGCCTACGGGTACTTCGCCGCGCAGTGCCGCAAGTTTTGCCAGTGCTATCGCGGCGTTCATCCCTGCTTCATCCGTGAGTTGTTGGCTAGCGTTATTCATCGATTTGGATTATTCAAGAGATTGTTACGTGTTTTTTGGGTTGAATTGTTGAATGGCCTTTTCAAAGTCAGCCAACAGCGTGGTGTCAGGCAGGCTACTAAAACGACTATATTGCAACGTATTATAGCGTTCTGCAATATTAAATACTTCTCTTTTAACATGCGGCAATGCCATAGCCACGCGCTCGGCAAAGTCTAACGCTCCTTCGTGTGGCTTTGGCGTTAAATTAAATGGTCTGAGCGTGCGAATATACTGCCCGTAGAGCTGCTGTGTGCGGCTTAGCTTCAGCCGGTTTTTTCTAAAAATGATGAATAGCGTCAAGCCGCCCAGCAGCACCAACGCGTAAATCAGCCAAATGAGTAAAGTATTCACTGTGACGTTTTGCCCGGTAATTTGGCTTAATACGGCTTGTTGTTTCTTTTGGTTGTAGCCAATCACCCATTGATTCCAGCCATTGTCGATGCTATCCAAGCGCAGCGTCATTTGATGCAGCCAAGGGTAATTTTTTGAGCGTGCGGCCACGGGTAAGTTGCTGGCTTCGGACTTGGTTTGGCCGGGCGCAGGTCTGGCGGCGCGTGCGGCTTCAACAATGCCGCGCTCTATGCGGGTAGGCGCAACGGCCGCAGTAGGGTCAACGCGTACCCAGCCGCGATCTTTGAGCCACACTTCAGCCCAGGAATGGGCGTCCATTTGACGTACAATTAAAAAATTATCATGAGGATTGAGTTCTCCACCCTGGTAACCCGTCACCACGCGGGCGGGCAAACCCGCTGCGCGCATCAGCACCACAAAACTAATGGCATAATGTTCGCAAAAGCCGCGCCTGGAATTAAATAAAAAGTCATCAATAGGGTTTTTACCTAAAATTGGTGGGTTAAGCGTGTAGTAAAATTCTTTTTCTCTAAATAGCTTAAGCGCTTGATTCACGGTCTCTTCTGCACTTAAGTCAGTCCATTGCTCGGCTAGTGCAATGGTGCGTGGATTGATACCTTCTTCAAGCTGTAAACTCAGATTTTTTTCGCGCTGGCTCAGACGGTTTGCACCCAAGCGATAATTGGCGTATGAGGTCGCATCGTAGCGTATGCGGGTATAAACGGGTTCTTTTGCTACAACAGAATAATCATGCGTCAAAGTTGCAAAATCAGGAATCTGATTTGGCATATCGAGCATGAGCAGCCATTTTTGCTTATGCGGCTCTAAGGTAATGCTGTATTCAATGGGTTGGCCGCCAACGGCGAGCGGCTCTTGATAGATATAAGCCGCTTGGTCGCTGATGTTCCATTCATCTTGGTAGGCTGTCCACAGCACTGGGCCACGCCAATAAAGATTATGTTGCGCTGGGACAACTCCTTTGAATTTCACCCGAAACGCCACGCTATTATCTTGTGCATTTTGGCTGACTTGGTTGAACTTGATGGAATCACTCAGGCCGGGCAAGCCAATTTTACTGTGCGCATCTTGCGGCAAACTCCACAGTGGGCCAGGAATACGCGGAAAAAGCACAAACAATACGAGCATGAGCGGGATTGCCTGCAGCAGCATTTTTGCGGAATATTTAAGCAAATACGTGCTGGGCTGTGCGCTGGTTAAGTTAATCTGAACCAGCGCGGCCGTCAGTAAGGTTAAAGGCGGAATACTCAGCACAAACGTGAGCATCGACTGATTGAACAAAAACAACTTGCCCACCACAAAATAGCCCAAAATCACCACTAAAATGTAATCGCGCTTGGTTTTGGTTTCTAGTAATTTGAGGGAAAGCATCGAGACGAGCAATGCAAGGCTGGTATCGCGGCCGAATACGCCGCCAAAGGTAAAAATAATACCCAAGCCAATGCCAATGGTGATGGAGCCCAATACATAGAGTTTTGGCATGGGCCAGTTTTTACTGAGAATGCCATAACGCCATATGCCAAATATGGCGCTGATAATGACCACCCATATCGGCAAGTTGCCAGCATGTAACAGTAGAATCAGTGCCAGTGTTGCCAGCAGCCATTTGAAATGTTGCGCATTTGGTGACGTGTTCATAGTAACGCCAATGCCTGCAGGCAGCGATGATAATGCGCGTCATCTTGACCGGGCTGAATGGTGTTGCCCGGCAGTTTTAAGCCGTAAGAAAGTTGTGAGCCATGCGCATCAATCACCGATTTGGTCAGCATAGCAATGCGTTCTTCCATGGGTAATCCTTGTGTGGCGGCCCAATCCAGCCATAGCATTTCTTGCGCATTGCCGCTATAGCGTTTAGTGAGCATGCCTACACCACGGCTAGAAGCCTTCCAATCAAGGCGGCTTGGCGCATCGCCTATTTGATAGCTTTTATGCCCGATAAAATCATCGTCACCCTGCTGGTTGGCGTGCGGCGATTCGCTGGCCTGCCCGCTGACAACCGGTGTGACCGGGCTAGGGTTGGCGCTGGGGCTCGCATAGACCATGATATTGAGTGAATGGCGAACTACAGCCCAGGCGTGAAACAGCCCAAGCGGAAATTCAGTATAACAAATCAATTTAGGCAT
>JAKPIR010000182.1 GCA_029549705.1 Pseudomonadota bacterium
CCGTGCGCTGTGTTGGCACCGAAAAACCTGCAACCAGGGCATAGCAAACCGCAGTGATAACACCTGCAAACACCGCGGCTTTTCTGGTGGGAATACGCATGGCAAGTTGCGGGATGCGTCGCCAGCAAAAACTCACCAGCCCAAACGCCAAACCAGCCAGCATGGTGATATGCAGCCCCGAAATACTCATCAGATGCGTGGTGCCCGTGCGTAAAAATATTTGCCAATCTTCGGGCGTGATTTGGCTATCGTTACCCATCACCAATGCCTGAATCACACCAATATAGGGCTTGCCTGCCAGGACACTTGCGATGCGATTTTGAATACGCGCACGTATATGTTCAACCACATAACTTGGGCGCCACACAAAATTATCTAACTTTTTAAGACCAGCCTTAGTTTTAATGCTGCCGGTGGCGCGAATATTTTCACTCAGCGCCCAAGCTTCAAAATCAAACCCATGCGGATTTTGACTACCGTGCGGACGCTTTAGGCGCACATTCAGCAACCAACGTTCACCCGCACTAAATAGGTTAGGCTGTGCAGCAGCGGTTTCTCTTGCTTCTTGCTCTTGCGCGTATTGATTGACCAAATAGTAATTCAGGCTGATGTGGCTTGGCACCACAGCATGTTCAGTCAATATTTTTTCAACATCAAACCGAAAACGCACGCCGCGCTCGGTTACTTCAGGCACACTGGCAACCACACCTTCAATCGCGATGGTTTTTTGCTCCCACGCGTGCGGCAATGCATCACTCAACCGCCACATGGCAACACTGCTTGCCCAGCATATGCCAAGCATCAGTGCCGCTAACCCGCGTAAAAGAATCTTTAAATATGTAGTAAGGGATGATGGTTGCTGATATTGCGAGGCAAACAGTAACCACATTAAGGCCAGCGCAACGAGGCTGACACAGACTAACCATTGCACACTAGGCAGTTGGGCTAACTGCTGCACCAACCAGGCGCCGAATACAAAAGATATAGCCGCCAATCTCATGGTTTTTTAAAGGCAACTATGTCTTTTCAGCGTATTTACAAAGGTTGTAGCAACCCATCAACCAACCGATATTGCCGATTCATTTTGGCGGCTAATTCTAAATCGTGCGTTACTACCACCAAAGCCACGCCTTGCGTTTGATTGATGTCTAACAGCATATCAAACACTTGGTGCGCCGTTGTTCTATCTAAATTGCCTGTAGGTTCATCGGCAATCACACATTTGGGCTTGGTCACCAACGCGCGCGCCACAGCAGCACGTTGCCGCTCACCACCTGAAAGCTCACCCGGTAAATGTTCTAAGCGATGCCCTAAACCAACTTTAGTCAGCATTTCACTGGCTTGCTGATAGGCTTCACGCCGCGCCGAATTACGAATCAGCAAAGGCAGCGCTACATTCTCCAACGCAGTAAACTCAGGCAATAGATGATGAAACTGATACACAAAACCCAGCGATTGATTGCGCATCAGGCCTTTATTCGTTTCAGTCATGCTTTTAAGCGATTTGCCCATCAGCATCACTTCACCCTGACTTGGGCTATCAAGCCCAGCCAATAAGTGCAACAAAGTGCTTTTGCCAGAGCCAGATGCGCCGACCACAACCACCTGCTCACCCGCACTCACTGAAAAGTCTATGCCGGCCAAGACCGGCACTTCAAGCCCTGCGTAGGTTTTTTGCAATCCGATGCAGCGTAATATGCTGTTGGTATGTTCAGCGACGTTATTCATAGCGCAAAGCCTCAGCAGGGTTCATTCTGGCTGCTTTCCAGCTTGGGTATAACGTTGCCAGAAGACTTAATACGAAAGATGTCAACATAATGACCAGCACGTCCGACCATAGCAATTGTGAGGGTACCGAAGTAATCATGTAGACATCTTTATCTAAAAATTGTATTCCGAACACGTGCTCAATAAAGGGGACAATCACATCAATATTCAATGCAACCAGCACACCCAATATCACGCCTACCAGCGTGCCTATGACACCAATCAGTGCGCCCTGCACCACAAATATCTGCATAATGCTGCTGGGGCTTGCGCCTAGCGTGCGCAGAATGGCAATATCTGCCCGTTTGTCTGTCACCGCCATAATCAGTGTGGATACAATGTTAAAAGCGGCCACTGCCACAACTAACGCCATGATGATGAACATCACGCGTTTTTCCATTTTAAGTGCTGCAAAAAAATTGGGGTTTTCATCAACCCAATCACTAATATAATAATTTTGCTGACCACTTAACGCCAAACTCAGCAAAGGTGAAACCTCGCTCGCATGAAAAGGGTCATCTAGCTTTAAGCGCACGCCAGAAACATCATCCCCCATACGATACAGTTTTGCCGCATCTTCTATATGGACGAGCGCAAGATTGCCATCATATTCCTTCATGTCCATTTCAAACACACCGACCAACTTAAACTGCTTCATGCGTGGCACCATACCAGCTGGCGTGGCCTGACCGTTCGGCGTCATGAGCATCACCTTGTCGCCCAACTCAGCCCCCAGATAACGCGCCAAATCAATGCCCAACACAATGCCAAACTCACCAGCGTGTAAATCATCTAATTTGCCGACTTTCATTTTATTGCCAAGTTCAGCAACTTGCACTTCTTGCGCCGGCACAATACCGCGCACAATCGCCCCTTGCGCATATTGCCCAAAAGACAGCATGCCCTGCCCCATCACATAAGGCGCAGCCGCTTTTACTTGCGGTACAGTTTTAGCTTGTTCAACAACGTTTTGCCAATTCGAAAGCGGACTGTTGATGCCGGTCACTTGCATGTGCGAAGCCACGCCCAAAATACGGTTACGCAACTCCGTACCAAAGCCATTCATGACCGATAGCACGATAATCAGCACCGCTACACCCAAGGCGATCCCCACCATACTGGTGATAGAAATAAATGAAGTAAAATGATTTTTACGCTTGGCGCGGGTATAACGCCAACCAACAAATAGTTCAAATGGAAGAGAGTTCATGAGCGGCATTCTATCAGGCTTATCCGATTTTTCAGAAATACATTTTATGGCATGCCGTTTGTATTAAAGCGTTCATGTGAGATACTCTAACAACACAAAAATTAAAATTAAAGATACGGTAGATATTTGCCGTTATCACAATACGTTTGCAATAACACTTTCCTGGTAGATTCAATGGCAGAAAAACACTTTACTGGATTACGCGCCAAAATGTTGGTAGTGGTTGCGGTAGGGATGATACTGCTTTTCACCCTCGTTTTTTTTGCCGCCCGCAAAGTTCTCTACGATGGCTACGCCAAACTTGAATCAAACAAAACACTGATTCAAGTCAGTAGCGCCAGTACACTTTTGAATGAGCAAATCGAGCAACTTGACGGGATTATTGCTGAATACGCGCATTGGGATGACACATATCAATTCATGGCGCAGCCAGACCCGCGTTTTATAGAGTCAAACTTTACCGATGGCACATTTGCCAACCTTAAAGTAAAAGCCATTTTGCTGGTTAATGCTGAAGGCGTTGCGCTCTTCAAAAGAGGGTTTGATTACTCCACTGGCAAACCATGGCTAATTCCAGAATCGCTTGAAAAAGCCATCAGCAAAGATGGTGTGTTTTTAGATTCAAGCCACAACAAACTTTCCGGCTTCTATTGGACGCCACAAGGCGTCTGTATTGTTTCTGCTTCAGACATTCTACCGACAAATACTGAGCAGAAAACAATGCGTCGCGGCACGCTGATTATGGTTCGGCATTTAGATAACACCTTGATGGAACATCTTGAAAAAGTCGTGGGTGCAAAAGTGGTTTTTCAACAAAAGCTGGATGCGCACCATGCTGATATTGAAAAAAACCTTGAGTCCATGAAGATGCTCAGCAAACCACTCAACCACGAGCAGGTCGCCGGTTATGCGCTGTTAAATAACATCGGCCAATCAGAAAAACTTATTTTAACCACCGTTGATGACCGTGAAATAGTCGAGCAGGGTGAATCCAACTTAAGTTTACTGTCTTGGTTTACCTCCATTATCGCGCTCATGCTGGCAGCGATTAGCTGGCTCTTCGACCGCATGGTATTACTGCGCCTCTCGCGCATGAGTGAGGATGTCACGCGCATCAGTGAATCGGTCGATTTAAGTACGCGTATTCGCAAGTTGCAGGGTAACGATGAATTGGCAAGTTTATCGCATGGCATTAATGACATGTTAGACCGTATTGAAGACGCGCAATACGAACTTGAGCTAGAAAAAGAACGCGCTCAAGTCACCTTGGAAGGCATTGCTGACGCGGTCATCACCAGCAATGAAAATGGCTTTGTACTTTATATGAATGCTGCGGCAGAACGGCTGACTGGCATTAAATTAGGCGAGGCAAAAGTTAAAACTCTGAATGCATTATTTCGCTTGATGGCCGAGGATAAAACCACGCCTGTTGATAGCAATTGGCTCACCGATTCTTATAGCGCACTTGAAGAGGTCATCCTTGAGCGCGCCGACGGGAACGAATTTGTGATTCGAAAATCGGCCTCGCCTTTATATGACAGAGACGGAAATACCTTTGCAATTGTCACAGTGTTGCACGACGTCACCATGTTACGCACACTTTCCAATCAGCTGTCATTTCAGGCGCGGCACGACCAACTCACAGGCCTCATTAACCGCTATGAATTTGACCGTAAAGCCCAGCTCGCGATTGATGACGCAGCCACAGAAAATCGCGTCCATTGTTTGGCCTATTTTGATTTGGACCAATTTAAAATCGTTAATGACACCTGCGGCCACATGGCGGGCGACGTATTGTTAAAACAGCTATCAAACCACATTAAAACCAAAGTGCGGAGTTCAGACACCTTGGCGCGTTTGGGCGGTGATGAATTTGCCTTACTGCTGATGGGTTGCGATTTAATCAAAGCGCAGGAAATCATTGAAAGTTTATTGCAGGTTGTTCGCGAATATCGCTTCACCTTTGATGACAAAGTGTTCAAAATTGGCGCGAGTGTTGGGCTTACTGAAATTTCACCCATCAGTAAACTCACGCTTAGTGAATTACTCAGCACCGTTGATGCGGCTTGCTACACCGCAAAAGAAGAAGGCGGCAACCGCATTCACATTTACCGTTCTGATGATGCCGACATTAAAGAGCATAACAATCAACTTGAATGGGTATCGCGCATTCATACTGGGCTAGAGAATCAACAATTTGTACTCTATATTCAGCGCATGGAAAGCCTGACGCCTAGCGCTGAACTGCATTGCGAGTTGCTGATTCGCATGCAGGCGATGGACGGCACATATTATCCGCCAGGGTATTTCTTACCCGCCGCCGAGCGTTACCACCTCATGCCAGAAATCGACCGATGGGTCGTCAAAGAAGCACTTTCTATCATTGCCCGTAAAGGTGCCAATTTTGGTTATGTGTGTGCCATCAATCTATCAGGCCAAACCTTGTCTGAAGAAGGTTTTCTTGACTTTGTTGTGGAGAAAATCAACCAGTATGGCGTGGATACCAGCCGCATTTGCTTTGAAATTACCGAAACTTCGGTGATTGCCAACTTAAATAAAGCGCGCCAATTCATGCAGGCATTAAGAAAAATCGGCTGCCGATTCTCGCTGGACGACTTTGGTAGCGGCCTATCGTCTTTTGCGTATTTAAAAAATCTTGAAGTTGATTTTCTTAAAATTGACGGCATGTTTGTCAAAGCGATCGCCAACAACAAAATTGACCGTGCCATGGTTGAGTCCATCAATAATGTCGGCCATGTGATGGGCTTGCACACCATTGCAGAATTTGCCGAAAATGATGACATCATCCAGATACTCAAAGAAATTGGCGTGGATTACGCACAAGGTTACGGCGTGGCCAAACCGGAAATTTTTGAATAATCCCCCATCTTTGAACGAACGATAAAACGCATTCAAAACGTCGCAATTTCTCCCGAGGAAATTTTACTGCCCTGCGAGCCTTATAAATAAAGGCTCGCAGGGCAGTACAAAAGGGTTGGTGTTAAATTCATGGTTCTCAGCCTGTTTTTTTAACTGTTATTTTGCTTCAATTCATTATCAATATTGCGCACATAAAATCCTAATATGGCGCAAAGCAAAAGTTACTTTGCACATCAACTCTGCTAAAATTAGCGGCATGTTTACAGGCATCATACAAACCGTCGGTCAAATCGAACTTGCCACCCCAGTGGGCGAAGATTTAAAACTCAATATTCAATGCGCAGGGCTCGACATGCGCGATGTGCAAACGGGCGATAGTATTGCCGTCAACGGTGTTTGTCTCACCGCAGTAAGTCTGGACGACAGCCATTTTGTTGCGCATGTATCTAAAGAAACGCTTTCGGTTACAGAAGGTTTGCAGCACGTGCACCCAGTGAATCTAGAAAAAGCTTTACGTTTATCAGACCGCCTAGGCGGCCACTTGGTGAGCGGGCATGTGGATGGCGTGGGCGAAGTGGTGCGTTTTGAATCTTTAGGTGAATGCTGGCGTTTAGATATTAAGGCCCCGCATGCCATTTCAAAATATATTGCTGTAAAAGGCTCGATTTGTGTGGACGGCGTTAGCCTGACGGTCAATCAAGTCACACGTGACACTTTTAGCATCAATTTGATTCCGCATACGCTTGAAAACACCACGCTAAAGTTTTTAAATGCGGGCAGCCGCGTGAATTTAGAAGTGGATCAAATCGCCCGTTATGTAGAGCGCATGACGGAATGGGCTTCAGAAAGCCAATAAAAACAATAGAGTTAAGAAAAAACCACCATGCAACTACAAATTAGCAGCGCTAAAGACATTATAGAAGAAATCAAGCACGGGCGCATGGTGGTGCTAATCGATGACGAAAATCGGGAAAATGAAGGTGATTTAGTGTTGGCGGCAGAATTTGCCACCGCTGAACACATCAACTTTATGGCCAAATATGGGCGTGGGCTGATTTGCTTGACGTTGACAGAATCACGCTGCCAGCAACTACAACTCAGCAAAATGGTGCAAAAAAATGGCACGCGCATGGGCACTAACTTTACCGTGTCAATTGAAGCCGCTGAGGGCGTCACCACCGGAATTTCAGCCGCCGACCGCGCACGCACCATTCAAACGGCCGTGTCAAAAATGGCAAAACCTTCTGATATTGTTAGCCCAGGCCATGTGTTTCCGCTCACCGCGATGGATGGCGGCGTTTTGATTCGTGCCGGCCACACAGAGGCTGGTTGCGATTTGGCGCAATTAGCAGGGCTTGAACCCGCCTCGGTGATTTGCGAAATTTTAAAAGATGATGGCAGCATGGCACGCTTGCCAGATTTAATGACATTTGCCGCGGAACATGGCTTAAAAATTGGCACCATCGCTGATTTAATTCACTACCGCGCAGAAACGGAAAGCTTTATTGAGCGCACTGCCGAGCGCATGGTGCAAACCCCATATGGTGAAATGAAACTGGTGGCATACAGCGATAAAATTGGCAAAGAGACACATCTGGTGCTCGTTAAAGGTAATCCGTCGCCTGAAAAAGAGGTACTGGTACGTGTACACGAGCCGCTTTCGGTCTTTGACTTACTAGACAGCACCAGTTGCTCGCATAGCTGGAACACGCTAAAAGCCATGCAAGTGATTGCCAATGCAGAAGCAGGCGTCATGGTACTGCTTCACCAAAACGAAACAGGAAGCGCGATTGTTGAGCGCATTAAAGGCGCCGATGAACCAATTCGCATTAATCAGGAGCTTCGCACTTATGGCATTGGCTCACAAATCTTATTAGATTGCGGTGTGCGTAAAATGAAACTACTTGCTAACCCACGCAAAATGCCGAGCATGGCGGGCTTTGGCTTAGAAGTGACAGGCTATTTAGAGGCGACCTAGCAGTCAATGCAATATCACTTTAAAAATCAATTCACTATGTTAGAATGACCACATTGGAAAACATCAATCTTACCGGTCACTTTCTCATCGCGATGCCCGCCGTGACCGACCCTTTTTTCAGCAAATCGGTCACCTTCATCTGCACGCACAATCAAGACGGTGCAATGGGCATTATGATTAACCGCCCTACCGACATTACTTTTGAGACTTTATTTGAAAAAATCAACGTAGAACTGCTTAACCTAGCCGTTGCAGATCAGCCTGTATTGTATGGCGGGCCAGTGCAGCCTGAACGCGGCTTTGTGTTGCATGAAGTCACAGACGGCGAGTGGGATAGCACGGTGCAAATTGCAAATAATATTGCACTCACCACTTCAAAAGATATTCTGGAATCTGTCGCGATCGGCTCTGGGCCAGCAAAGATGTTGCTTACCTTGGGCTATGCTGGCTGGACAGCTGGTCAACTTGAGCAGGAAATCAAACAAAATGCATGGCTGTCGGTACAGGCAAACGACACTGAAACGCTACATGAAATCTTATACAATACAGATTATGACCGAAAATTATCCGCAACCTTAGCATTACTGGGTGTTGACCCTGCGATGCTTTCAGATATAGCGGGTCATGCCTGATGATGGTGGATACTGAAATTAATGCTGCTACCCAATTGTTAATTGACAATGAAAATGTTTACGATGCCAAGTCCGTGCTTAAAAGCACCGTGCTGTGCTTTGACTTTGGCGAGCAAAGAATCGGTATAGCCGTTGGCGAACACATGTTAGCAAGTGCTAACCCACTCACCACCATCAGTAGCGAAAGTAACGATGTACGCTTTGAAGTCATCGGCAAATTGATTGACGAATGGCAACCTAAGCTACTGGTGGTGGGGCTACCTTTGAATGTAGATGGTTCAGCCCACAGTATGACTCAATTATGTAAAAAATTCGCAAGACGCCTGAATGGCCGCTTTAATTTACCAGTGATGTTAGTAGACGAGCGTTATAGCTCCATTGAGGCCAGCGAAAAATTGAACGCAGCTGGAATTAAAGGCCGCGCGCAAAAAGAGCGGCTAGATCAAGTCGCCGCACAAGGCATCTTGCAAAGTTATTTTAATAGTCTTCAAACTTGAATTATCATGGCAGCACTACAATAGATAAAAATGTTCATACCCGCAAAATGACCTCAAGAAAAATCACGTTACCTGATGCAGAAGCACTACTGCAAACCCTTGCCGAGAAACTCAAACCCTTGCTGCAGCCAAACACGGCCTTGGTTGGCATTCAAAGTGGCGGCGTTTGGCTCATGCAAAGATTGCTGACCATGCTTGATAGCACCATTGCTGCAAATCAGATCGAATATGGCACCTTAGACGTGTCTTTTTATCGGGATGATTATGCACAGCGTGGTTTAAAAATTGAAACGCGTCCAAGCCAGATTACGTTTGATGTTGAAGGCAAACACATCATTCTGATTGATGATGTATTCTACACCGGCCGCACAACACGCGCCGCCATGAATGAGCTGTTTGATTACGGCCGCCCTGCCAGCATCAGTTTGGTTGCCTTGATTAACCGTGGCGGCAGAGAGTTGCCCATCACCCCACAAATTACCGCAGCAGACATTGTTTTGCATACCAATCAAAACCTGCAACTCATTCAAAATGCTGATGGCATTTTAAGTCTTGAACTTCAAACATCTTCAGAGTGAACATGCGCATGAACAACCCGCAATTAGATGCTGACGGCCGCCTGAAACACCTTCTTTCTATCGAAGGACTGCCGAAAAAAATTCTCAACCAAATTTTAGACACCGCCGAGTCGTTTGTGGGCGTCGCAGAACGCGAAGTGAAAAAAGTACCGCTATTGCGCGGAAAAACGGTGTGCAACTTGTTTTTTGAAAATAGCACCCGTACACGTACCACCTTTGAAATTGCTGCCAAACGCCTTTCTGCCGATGTAATAAGCCTGAACGTGAATGCCTCTTCACAATCCAAAGGCGAAACTATTTTGGATACCATCAACAATTTAATTGCCATGCATGCAGATATGTTTGTGGTGCGACATGCACAATCGGGCGCAGCACACTTTATTGCGCAACATGTGCCTGCCCATATTCACGTGATAAACGCGGGTGATGGACGGCATTCGCACCCCACACAAGGCCTACTGGATGTGTTTACCATTCGCAAATATAAGCCTGACTTACACAATTTACGCGTGGCGATTGTGGGCGATATATTGCACTCTCGCGTGGCACGCAGTGAAATTCATGCGTTGACCACACTGGGCGTACCTGAGATTCGCGTCATTGCGCCTAAAACCTTATTACCCACTCAAGTAGAAAAACTTGGGGTGCATGTCTACCACGACATCAACGTGGGCTTAAAAGATGTTGATGTGGTGATGATGCTACGCCTTCAAAATGAGCGCATGAATGGCGCAATGCTGCCAAGCGTACAAGAATATTTTAAAACCTATGGTCTCACCCAAGAAAGACTCGCGCTGGCCAAACCAGATGCAATCGTGATGCACCCAGGCCCGATGAATCGTGGCGTGGAGATCGACTCTAGCGTTGCCGATGGACGGCAGTCTGTGATTTTGCCGCAAGTCACGTATGGCATCGCAATTCGCATGGCAGTCATGGCGATATTAGCCGGTGGGCAAGCGGGAGGAGCGCAATGAACATTGTCATTAAAAATGGTCGTGTCATTGACCCAAAAAATAACGTTGATCAGCAACTGGATGTCTATGTGGCAGCAGGTAAAATTGCCGGCATCGGTACGGCCCCCACTGGCTTTGTGGCAAACCAGACGATTGAAGCTGCCCATTTAGTCGTGTGCCCTGGTCTGGTAGATTTATCTGCCAGACTTCGTGAACCGGGTGACGAACACAAGGCAAGATTAGTGAGTGAATTAAAAGCGGCGGTTGCGGGCGGCGTGACTAGCCTAGCCTGCCCACCAGATACCGACCCTGTGTTAGACGAACCTGGCTTAGTTGAAATGCTGCAATACCGAGCGAAACAACAAGGGCTCGCAAATGTTTATCCGCTCGGCGCCATCACGCGGCAACTGCAAGGCAAAGCCCTAGCTGAAATGAGCGAACTGCAAACCGCTGGCTGTGTTGGATTTTCTCAAGCCAATACCGCCATCACTGATACGCAAGTGCTGTGGCGCGCCATGGAATATGCGGCCACATTTGGCTATACCTTATTTTTTCATGCGGAAGAACCTTTCTTAGCCGCCAATGGCGTGGCACACGATGGCGAAGTCGCATCTCGCCTTGGCCTCAAAGGTATTCCTAGCGCCGCAGAAGCACTTGCACTGGCCAGTATTTTGCGCATTGCGCAAGAAACAGGGGCAAAAGTGCATATCAGTCGGCTCTCTACGGCAGAAGGCGTTGCTATGGTGCGCACGGCAAAATCGCAAGGGCTCAATATTACAAGTGATGTCAGCGCAAACCAATTGCACCTGACTGAGCATGATATTGGTTACTTCAACACCCATTGTCATCTTAAGCCGCCATTACGCACGCAGCGTGATAAAGATGCGCTCTGCCTAGGCCTGAAAGACGGCACGATTGATGCTGTTTGCTCAGACCACACCCCGGTGGATGACGACGCCAAGCTGACTACATTTGCTGAAGCAGAAATTGGAGCAACCGGCTTAGAACTATTGTTGCCGCTCACCCTAAAATGGGCGCAGCAAGAAAAACTAAGCCTAACGGCGGCTATCGCCAGCATCACGTGTACGCCTGCCAATATTTTAGGCATTTCTGCGGGGGATTTAAGTATCAATAGCATTGCCGACATCTGCATTTTTGATGCCAATGCCTATTGGACTGTCAATGCAAACACCATCAAAAGCCAAGGTAAAAATACACCGTTTTTAGGCTTGGAACTCGCCGGCAAAGTAAACTTCACCATAGTGAATGGAAAAATCGTCTATCCACAATAACCCTACTTTTAAAATGTAAAGTATCGTACTGCGTATTGCCATTCCATGACGGCTGGCGCAAAATGCGCTTTGTAATGCACAGATGTGTCGGTAATTTGAACTGATTTGCCGCACAAAATAAAAAATTTACATTTTTTGGTTTTTTCTAATTTAGCCTGACAGGGAGAGAAAAATGAGTGGATTTACTTGTTGTTTTTGGTGGTTTTTATTGGGGTTTATTCTCGGCTGGTTACTCAACTGGCTATTAAAACGTTGCTGCGGAAAATGTGAAACCCAGCAAGCAGCGCCTGTTGTTAACACCGTTGTAGCGGCACCTGCTGCGCCAAAAGTCATTCCATTTGATTTGGCCGCGGCCAAAGCGGCGGGCTTTAATATCAGAAAAGCAGATGACCTGACCGTTGTTGAAGGCATCGGCCCCAAAATTAACGAATTACTCTTGAACGATGGCATTAAAACCTTTGCACAATTGGCTGCAACCAACGTGTCAGTCATTCAAGCCATTTTAGACAAGGCAGGCCCCAGTTTTGCGCTTGCAAAACCAGGCACCTGGCCACAGCAAGCTGCACTTGCCGCTGAAAATCGTTGGGCTGAACTGAAAGTATTACAGGACAACCTTAAGGGTGGCGTTTAATGCCGAAATATTGCGGCTAACGTCAAACACCATTAACGATTTGAAGGAGCGAGTTCTATGAGCAACTCAAAATATACTTTCTGGACATGGCTCATTGCCATAGTTCTGGCCATTTATTTATTTTGGCAATGGCAGCATGGGCATGGCTTAGGCACAGCAACTGGTTGTTGCGGCGCTACGGTCGCTGAGGCACCTGCCGCACCGGTCGCTGCACCTGAGGCCGCTGCACCGGAAGCTTTTCAGTTCACAGCTGATACTGAAAAATTTCAATCCTCTGGCAATACAGACAATGTGGCTTGGTATGGCAAAAATGTTGATTTAGTCACTTGGTTGAAAGCAGGTGGCGCAGACTGGCAAGCCAGCGGCAACAATCAATCGGTGACATTAACAGGTACGGTTGCAAATGACGAAGCCAAAACGCAGGCGGGCAAAGATGCGCAGGCGTTTTTTGGTGAAAATGTTGCAATCGATAATCAGCTTGTTGTCAAAGCCGCAGAACCAGTGGCAGCGGTTGCGCCACCGCCAGCAGCAAAACTTTACTTTGATACAGGCAAAACCAATCTCGCCAATGATGCAGACCAAACACTTGCGCCGATTGTAGAATGGTTGAAAGCCAACACAGATGCTAAAGCGATTATTTCTGGCTACCACGACCCACGTGGAAATCAGGCTGTGAATGCGGAACTTGCTAAAAATCGTGCAAAAGTGGTACGTGACGCACTGAAAGTAGCTGGCATTGACGAAGCAAGAATCGAGTTACGTAAACCTGTGAGCACTGAAGGTGACGGCGATCTTGCTGAAGCGCGACGTGTTGAAGTTTCTGTAGAATAATTTCTACCGATTAAAACTTAAAAGGCCGATGCTGACATCGGCCTTTTTTATGACTGAACGCTTACAAAAGTATGTGGTAACAGCACCTAATAAAAAAAACAAAAAACAGCCTATTTTAGCAACAACCTTTTTCGATGCCCTGTAAGCCTTATAAATAAAGGCTTGCAGGGCATTGTATTTTTCTCGAGCAAAATTTGGCGTCAATTAACAAAAAAATATGGAGGTTTTATTCCGTTACACTATTCCTAAACCATCAAGTCCAGCACCCAAATCTTTACCGTGTGCAGCTTTACCTTCAAGTTTAATTTTCAAACGGATATCGTTCACAGAGTCGGCATTTCGAAGTGCATCTTCGTAGGTAATAATATCCGCTTCATGTAAATCAAATAGAGACTGGTCAAAGGTTTGCATGCCCAGTTCTCGCGATTTTGCAATAATTTCTTTAATTTCGTGCACGTCCCCTTTAAAAATCAAGTCAGAAATCAAAGGTGAGTTCAGCATCACTTCCATGGCAGCAACGCGGCCTTTGCCCTCTTTTTTAGGGATTAACCGTTGTGAGATAAATGCGCGCGTATTGAGCGACAAGTCCATCAGCAACTGCTGACGACGCTCTTCTGGGAAAAAGTTAATAATGCGGTCTAGTGCTTGATTGGTGCTGTTAGCGTGTAAGGTGGCCATACATAGATGCCCAGTTTCGGAGAAAGCAATAGCATAATCCATGGTTTCACGGTCGCGTATCTCGCCAATCAAAATCACATCGGGCGCTTGCCGTAAGGTATTTTTCAGAGCAATTTGCCAATTATCGGTATCCACGCCTACTTCGCGCTGCGTAACAATGCAGTTTCTATGTTCATGTACAAACTCAATCGGGTCTTCAATGGTAATAATGTGGCCATAGCTGTTTTGATTTCGATAGCCTACCATTGCGGCCAGCGAAGTGGATTTACCTGAGCCGGTGGCGCCAACAAATATCACCAAACCACGCTTGGTCATGGCCACGTCTTTTAGAATTTCTGGCAAACCCAATTCTTCCATTTCTGGAATTTTGGTGGTGATTGTTCTAAATACAACACCCACAACGCCGCGTTGTATAAAGGCATTCACACGAAAACGCGCAA
>JAKPIR010000103.1 GCA_029549705.1 Pseudomonadota bacterium
GAATTTTGAAAAGTTGACAACGCGCTCTTCATGGTGCCAAAAGCAGAAACTTTTGATTCAAATGCACTTTTTTGCTTGGCAACCGCAACCAGTGGTTTTTGTTCTGCAGCCATCAAACTTGATACGATGCCATTGACATCAAGGCCAGAACCAATCCCTGCAGATGAAATTGCCATGTCAAAACTCCTCTATAAAATGCAAGCTAGCACTTGCATACGCATACTTACTTAACGACATCTGTTTGAAAATCTTTAATCAAAATTCCGAGCATACTAAGCCGTTTGCCTAATCATCAACCCTTGTAATTTGTCCAATGTTTTAGAAATGGCCATCACCTCTTCATTTGGAATTTGCCGTAATACTTTTTGCGTTGCCGTATCTACCACCTTCACAATGGTACGATTGGTTTCTTGATCGATCGAAAACTCAATCGACTGCAATGCCGGGGCAACATGGTCATTGAGCATTTTCACGGCTTTTGATAAAGCAGCCTCATCAATTAAAGGTGCTGGCGCTGTGGCCTCAACCGCTTTTACCTTGGCTTTTGCCTCGCCTGAAAACAACAAAGGGCCACTCGCTTTTACAGGCGATGCGGCCGCAACTCTTACCTTGTCATAAACATCTAACGTTGTATTTAACATGATGTTCTCCTTTTGCAAAAAATCCACAGGGTGAAACACCCTGTGGTTTTCAATTACATTTTAACTAACTGATTCATTAACCTCTTAACAGTGCTAATACACCGTTAGGTAATGAGTTCGCTTGCGCTAACATCGCTGTACCTGCTTGTTGCAAGATTTGGCCACGTGTTAAGTTGGCAGATTCAGCAGCAAAGTCAGCATCTACGATACGTGATTTAGATGCTGAAAGGTTCTCAACAGAAGTTTGTAAGTTACTTACAACTGATGTGAAACGATTTTGTACAGCACCTAAATCAGCACGTGCAGTATTGACTTGTTTCAAAGCAGCATCAATGTGTGTGATAGCAGATTGTGCACCAGAGTATGAAGAAATATCTAAGCCATTAATGCCTGTAGTCGCCACAGCTGCAGTTGCACCGTTAGCAAAACCAGCCACTGTCGCAGAGTTAGTTGTACCTGCTACAGTAATTGCACCAGCTGTACTACGTAGGCTGATTTGACCAGTCGCGTTATCGTATGAAGCGCCTACGTTGGTTTGACCAGATACTTGGTTAATCGCATTCACCAATTGGCCAGCACGTTCTGCAGCACTTCCAGCCGCACTCACTGCACCGATATCAACACCGTTAATAGTTACACCACCTGCAGCTATCGCTGTCGCAAAACCAGTTAAACCAGATGCTGCAGCTGAAGTGGTTGCAGTACTTACAGTGCCACCCAAGGCAGCTAAGTTTGCATCAGTAATTGATGACACAGAGATCGTTTCAGCTGCATTCGCACCTACTTGGAAATTAGCACCAGAGAAGCTACCATCTAACAACTTAGTACCGTTGAAAGTTGTTTGATTAGCAACACGTTCGATTTCAGCTTTAATTTGTGTTACCTCAGCATTCAACGCATCACGGTCTGCTTGTGTATTAGTTGAATTTGAAGCTTGTACAGATAACTCACGGATACGTTGCAAGTTATCACCAATCGCGCCCAAAGCACCTTCGGCTGTTTGTGCTAATGAAATACCATCGTTAGCGTTACGGATTGCCACGTTCTGACCACGAATTTGTGAGTCCATACGACTAGCAATTGACAGGCCTGCTGCATCATCTTTTGCACTGTTGACACGTAAACCTGATGACAAACGTTGAATAGATGTGTTTAAGCTTGATTGTGAAGCACTTAAGTTACGTTGTGTGTTAAGTGAAGCTACGTTGGTGTTAATTACTGATGCCATGATAAATCTCCTAAAATAAAATAAAGTTTAATGTCACTTTGACTGCTTTCGCTTTGCAACTTATTCAATTGCTTGGCAGTTAAAACTATTATCGGTAAGCGTTTTAAAAACTTTAGGCTTATCTTTAACTATTTGTTTTGATTTGCCTTTTTTAAAAAATCGCGAACTTTATTTTTTAACGCCTAATAAAGCAGCCCGATGAATCTATTTCGGTTATGACGATTAAAACTTTAGAATTATTTTTGCTATCTCCTTAATTGATGCCTCATTGTTAACTTACACACTAGTTTTATTTATTTGCAAACCCCTGATATTGATTGCCTTTGCAGGCGATTTGAATAGCAACATCATAGCCAATAATTTTTTTTAACAAGGGAATAATACAAGGCAAAAAATGCCTTAAATCAAGCAATGAAAACGGCGGTTAACGCTGGATAAAGTGAGCGTTAGTGTTGAGCAACAAACGCTGAAATGAAAAATAATCAGTGTGACCTGCCCCCTGAAAGCGGTCCAATTTTAGGTTAGCAAAGTCCGTTTAAAAATCATT
>JAKPIR010000104.1 GCA_029549705.1 Pseudomonadota bacterium
ATGTGCGACGGCATCACGCAGGGCGAGCCTGGCATGGAGCTGTCACTGTTCAGCCGGGACACGATTGCGATGAGTACCGCAATTGCGCTCTCCCACGATGTGTTTGATGCGGCGCTGCTCTTAGGCATATGCGATAAAATCGTACCTGGTCTTTTGATTGGTGCCTTAAAGTTTGGTCACTTACCTTGTGTGTTTGTCCCTGCCGGACCAATGAGCACAGGCATCGATAACACCACAAAATCCAAAGTGCGTGAAAAGTATGCCCAAGGGCTGGTCGGGCGTGAAGAATTATTGGCTTCAGAGTCCGCGGCTTATCATGGCGCAGGCACTTGTACCTTTTACGGCACAGCCAATAGCAACCAGATGCTGATGGAGGCCATGGGCCTCCATGTGCCAGGCGCTGCGTTTGTGCATCCGCATGACGACCTGAGGGAATTGCTGACCCGAGAAGCGGTGAAAATGGTGCTAAAGAACACACAAAAGGAACATTTCACACCCATTGGTAAGCTGGTGGACGAGCATGTGATTGTGAATGCAATGGTGGCATTGCTGGCTACCGGTGGTTCAACCAACCATCTTATCCATTGGGTGGCGATTGCACGTGCGGCGGGTATCATTATTGACTGGACAGACTTCTATCACCTTGCCAAAACCACCCCGTTATTGGCGAGCGTGTATCCAAACGGCAAGGCAGACGTGAACGAGTTTCAGACGGCAGGTGGGCCGGCGTTTGTCATTCGTGAACTGATTGACGCAGGCTATATGTACCCGGAGGTGTTCACCGTAGCTTATGGTGGTTTGCGCGACTACGGTAAATTGCCAGTGAAAGAAGAGGGCAAACTGGTATGGAAAAACCTGCCGAAAGAAAGCAGCGATGAAACCATCGTGCGGACTGCGGCATTCCCATTCAGTGAGTCAGGCGGTTTGCGCCTGCTGAAAGGCAATCTGGGCCGTAGCGTGATTAAGATTTCAGCAGTGCCTGAAGACCGTCATATTATCGAAGCGCCAGCGATTGTGTTTGATGCGCAGGAAGAATTGTTGGCAGCATTCGATCGTGGCGAGTTGGAGCGCGACTTTGTCGCAGTGGTGCGTTTTCAGGGGCCAAAGGCCAATGGTATGCCCGAGCTGCATAAACTGACGCCGCCTTTAGCCGTGTTGCAAAATAAAGGATTTATGGTGGCTATTGTGACCGATGGCCGTATGAGCGGCGCATCGGGCAAGATTCCTGCAGCGATTCACTTAACGCCAGAAGCTTCTGCGGGTGGTCCGTTAGCCAAGGTGCGTACAGGGGACATTATTCGTTTAAATGCAACGGTAGGCATGGTTAACGTGCTGGTGGACGAAGATGTATGGGCAGAGCGGGAAGTTGAAGAACTTTCAGATATTAAACGTCATAACAATTCGCATGGCTTCGGTCGGGAGTTGTTTGGTGGGATGAGAAGGAATGTACTGTCGGCCGAAGAGGGCGCAGTTACTTGGCTCTAACCATCTTGCCTTAGTCAAGATAAATTATAATCAATATATTATTAGAGAGAAATATGAGTACATTAGATTTAGCCAATTATGGCCCGGTAATTCCAGTTATCGTTATTAATAAAGTAGAAGATGCAGTGCCGATGGCAGAAGCTTTACTTGAAGGCGGCATCAAAGTGCTTGAGGTGACATTGCGTTCATCATGCGCTTTGCAGGCCATGGAGCAGATCGCGAAACATGTGCCGGATGCGATTATGGGTTCAGGCACCGTGCGCAATTTAAAAGACGCACAGGCATCAAAAGACGTAGGCTGTAAATTTGCCGTGAGTCCAGGATACACCAGTGAGCTCGGTCTATTTGCACGTAAAATCGGCCTGCCGCTACTGCCAGGGGTTTCGACTGGTTCTGAGATTATGACCGCCAATGCTGATGATTACTATTTCTTAAAACTCTTCCCAGCAGTAGCTGTGGGAGGTATTAACTTGTTAAAAGGCTTTGCAGGGCCGTTTGGCGATGTAAAATTTTGCCCAACCGGTGGTGTAACAGTAGAAAGTGCCCCACAATTTTTAGCCTTGCCGAACGTGGTGGTTTGCGGCGGCACTTGGCTCACGCCTGCCGATGTGGTAGCAAGGAAAGACTGGGCCTATATTACCAAATTGGCCAAAGAGGCGAGCGCCATTAAGCCAGCATAGGTGTTTGGGCAGGTATAATGAAGGCTTTGCCACCGCTTGATGACAAAGCTTTTTTATTTGGGAAAAGCGTTCAGAAAGTAAAGTTTGCGGATTAAGATAAATTAACTAAGTTATCTTAACTGTTTGGTATGATTTATCAAGCCGTTGGTTGAGCTATCGTAGTTGCTTACAACCTCATCATTGGTGAGCTGTGGCAAGATTTGTTGCGCGATTTGCTTGCCATATTCTACACCCCATTGGTCGAAGCTGTTGATATCCCAAATGATGCCTTGCACAAATATTTTGTGTTCATACAATGCAATCAGTTTACCTAATGTATTCGGTGTAAGTTTATCGAACAGAATAGACGTGGTAGGACGGTTGCCTTCAAATACCTTGTGTGGCAGTAGTTTTTCGAGCGCTTCTATAGACATGCCTTGTTGTTCAAGCTCTGCACGGGCTTGTTCCTTAGTTTTTCCTAGCATGAGAGCTTGCGTTTGCGCCAAAAAATTGGCTAGTAAAATTTTATGATGCGCGTAGCCATGCTTGCCAATCGCGTAGTGGCTGTGCACAGGAATTAAGAAATCTGCAGGAACGATTTGTGTGCCCTGATGAATCAATTGGTAAAATGCATGCTGGCCATTGGTCCCGGCTTCGCCCCAAATCACCGGCCCGGTTTTGTATTGAATACGTTTACCGTCACGGCATATAAACTTGCCATTGCTTTCCATATCTGCCTGCTGCATGTAGGCAGGGAAGCGTGCCATTCCTTGATCGTAGGGCAGTATTGCATTAGTATCCACATGGAAAAAGTTGTTATACCAGATGCCGATTAGCGCCATAATCACCGGTATGTTCTTCTCGAGTGGCGCAGTTTTGAAGTGGATGTCCATTTCATGCGCGCCAGTGAGCAACGCCTCAAAGTTATCCATGCCTATGTATAAGGCAATGGATAAGCCAATGGCGGACCACAATGAATAACGACCGCCAACCCAATCCCAAAAAGCGAACATATTTGCGAGATCGATACCAAACTCTTGCACAGCCTTGGAATTGGTAGAAAGGGCTACAAAATGCTTAGCAATGTGGGATTCATCTTTGGCTGCCTTTAAAAACCAGTTGCGTGCAGAATGTGCATTGGTCATGGTTTCTTGTGTAGTGAAAGTTTTGGAGGCCACAATAAACAGCGTGGTTTCAGGCGTGCATTTTTCTAATGCACGCATTAAATGTGCACCATCAATGTTAGATACAAAATGAATGTTCAAATCGGGGTTGGCATAAGGTTTAAGCGCGTCGCATACCATCACAGGGCCTAAATCTGAGCCGCCAATGCCGATATTCACAATATCCGTAATACGTTTGCCCGTAAAGCCTTTCCAATCGCCCTTACGCACTTTGTTTGCAAACGTGCGCATTTGCGCCAGTACCGCGTTAATGTCGGGCATCACATCTTTGCCGTCCACCAGCACAGGCGTGTTGCTGCGGTTGCGTAGAGCGGTGTGCAACACAGCGCGGTTTTCGGTAATGTTGATTTTCTCGCCTGAAAACATTTTATCGCGCCAGTTTTCAATGTCAGCTTCGCGCGCCACTTGCATCAGAAAAGGCAAAGTTTCATCGGTGATACGATGTTTTGAAAAATCAAACAAAATGTCATCTAAATGAAAGCTATATTTTTCGAATCGCTTAGGATCGTTTGCGAATAAATCGCGCATATGCAATTTGACGACAGATTGTTGATGCTGACAAAGTGTTTGCCAGACGGGTAGTGTAGTGAGGGCGGCCATTTGAATATTCGTTCTTTAATTAAGTTATTTTATAAATTGTAAAACATCCTAGATTAAACAGTAAAAGCGTCTAAGCTAGCTTTAAAACCAAGCCTGCTAACGGCGGTAGCGTAATTACAAGCGATTGACTGCGATTCATTCAAGTGACATCTTCAGTGTGTAATCCAGAGCCGTTGCCTTGGTTATTGCCACCCTAGCAAGCAGCGTCACTATTAAAAATCTCGTTATAACTGCCCGCTTGCGGTACGCCTATGCGATAACCTTTGCGTAACACAGGCGTTAACTAAAACACATCCTACCCTAAAGAGACTGAGATAGAAAGGCTGGATGAGTTATCCAAGCATTCTATGTTAAAGAATTTGCTTTAGAACGCTAGATCCGATTACAATAATTCTGATCAGTAGTTTTTTGGATTATGATATTTTGAATTCCTATGAAACGATTTCAATACTAAACCAGTATCAAAATAAGATTATAATTTTAGTTTTAAACAATTAGATATCATATTTATAAGCAGGAGCCTATGCACGAATAGCTTCATGTTGTACTCTAGATTTAAATAGGGGGAAACAATTATTGTGTTTGGAAGCGAGGAATGTCAAGCAAGTTAATTTTGCTGACGCGTTATTAATAGAACATGTTGCGAATACTGTGTTTGATGAAATGCTGAGATAAATGGACTGGGATTTGATTGAATTAGCATAGTCTATAAAGCGCAGTAGCATAAATGAGAAAGTGTGTATCCTCCGCAGATGTTGTTTAGCGTTACTATTGCAAGGCTGGTGCAACCTTAAGTGCCCCCGCAATGTAACAACAACTGACAAATGATTTGTTATTCCGTCACTTCGCTGGGACTTGATAAGATTAAACTGTTTTGTAGATACCCCAGTAATGAAGGTGCAATGAATCAGCCTCGCTGTGGTGCAAATAGCGATATCATGCAGGATTAAATTTGGCTACAATGTTTAGCTCAGCATTGAAGGCAAACATGTAAATCACCGTCATAAGTAGATGATTGAAAGAAAACATTACAGAAAAGAAGCGTGAAATGTTTAACTTGAATATGTCATTTTTTAAAAAATGCACCAATGGTCAAGTTACAAATTGAGGCCGTTTGTGCTAAATTTCCTTTAAACCATTTAATTAACGGACACTGCCATGAGTAAAACCTATAGAATCGCCCCCAGTATTTTATCTGCCAACTTTGCCAAGCTTGGACAAGAGATTGACGACGTGATTACGTCTGGCACAGATCTTGTGCACTTTGACGTGATGGATAACCATTATGTGCCGAACCTAACTATTGGACCTTTAGTATGCGAAGCCATCAAAGAAACTGCGAAGCGCGTGGGCGGCATCATCGATGTGCATTTGATGGTAAAACCAGTTGATCGCATTATTCCTGATTTTGCCAAAGCAGGCGCCAATATCATTACCTTTCACCCAGAAGCTTCTGAACATATTGACCGCAGCCTTGCAATGGTGAGAGATTTGGGTTGCAAATCTGGCCTAGTGTTTAATCCGGCAACATCGCTAAGCTACTTAGATCACGTGATGGATAAAGTAGATATGGTGTTATTAATGTCTGTGAACCCTGGTTTTGGCGGCCAGAAGTTTATTTCAGAAACCTTGAATAAATTGCGATTGGCACGCGCCAAAATTGATGCTTACACAAAGGCGACTGGGCGTGAGATTTGGCTGGAAGTGGATGGTGGCGTGAATGTGCAAAATATTGCGGAAATTGCCAAAGCGGGTGCAGATACTTTCGTGGCAGGTAATGCAATATTCACACAAGGTAAAGATACGGATAAAAATCGCTACAATACAATTGTGAGCGAATTGCGTGCTTCACTAGCTAGCGTTTAATTAATATCATAACTTCGCCACAACGCGTCGTTTTTACAAGCGTATTTTTTGGCGATTTTGAGGATATTTTGTATGCATAAATGTCAAGGAATGATCAATATTGTTAAACCAAGTGCCACTGGTTAAAGTTACCCCGGTGATTTCAATGGCATCATTGAAATCCCAATGCAGGGTTAACTAGTCAAATATGAAGTAGAAAAAAGTGGCTTGAATACCAGAGATCGTTTTACGGGTACGGTAATGCTATCTCAAACCCATCACATCTAGGTGCCATATACCTTATCAGCTGATGGTGACCCAGTAGATGTCTTGCTTTAGCACCCGTCTGTAGATTTCAAGGGTAAGTGGTACCTAGCCATCCATTGAGCATGTTGCTGATGTAAGATGAATCTGGGCGTCTTATATCAACCTGCTTTTAACTTTTAGGGATTCCACCTGCCAGATATTCTTAGCATATTCACCTATCGTTCTATCGCTTGAGAATTTAGCCATGCGCGCCACGTTCAATATGGCCCTTCTCGACCATTCCTCTTGGTCCTGATACACGCGGCCAACTTCATCTTGCATGGCGATATAACTCTCATAATCGGCCAACAGCAGATAATTGTCACCATTATTAAGCAAATTGTCGACAATCGCCTGGTAACGGTTAGGCTCCTCTACAGAGAAGAATCCGGTTGCAATCATATCCAGCACTTCTTTTAGTTCTGAGTGTTGATTGTAATAATGACGCGGATTGTAAGCGCTTGCTTTAACATCCGCTACCTGCTGCGCAGTTAAGCCGAAGATAAAGATATTAGCATCGCCTACTTCTTCTTTAATCTCCACATTGGCGCCATCCAGCGTACCGATGGTCAATGCGCCATTCAGCGCCATTTTCATGTTGCCGGTACCGCTGGCCTCGGTGCCTGCGGTTGAAATCTGCTCGGATAGATCGCTGCCCGGGAATAAAATCTCAGCAGCCGAAACCTCATAGTTAGGATAAAACACCACTTTGAGCTTATCACCAACGGCTGGGTCTTCATTCACAATCTCTGCCACATCGTTAATTAAGCGAATAATGAGTTTAGCCATCCAGTAACCAGGCGCAGCCTTGCCGCCAAATATCACCGTGCGTGGCGTAATGCCTGTTTCCCCTTTGCGAATACGGTTATACAGCGTAATCACATGCAATATGTTAAGCAGTTGCCGTTTATATTCGTGGATGCGCTTG
>JAKPIR010000227.1 GCA_029549705.1 Pseudomonadota bacterium
AGGTAATCCAGCGCCTCCGATACTAAAACCTAAGTAGTAACTGCCAAGGCCAGTTGCCGCTGTACCCACAACCCGGTCTGAGGTATAGCCTACCTCCTGACCACGTACTTTGTAATTGATTTGATAGTCACCTGGACCTAGCAAATATGAAAATTTAGGCGCTTGCCCATTTAGACCTAAATCATAAGAGCCAATACCACCAACATAAGCATCACCATCTTCTACACCGCTAATTTTATTAGCATCCAATATATCAATCTGACGGAATTCAGTATTACCATTTGTAAAATTAAAGGTATCTGCAAAGAAGTTAACGGTCTGAGCACTCGTCAGGGTAAAGGTTAATGAGTTTGAGGCAATGTTTTCTTCGCTGACATAATCGCTATCATCAAGATTAAAATTCTCGTGATAAGCAAAGGTTGACCCTAATTTGCCTAAATCGACCCAGGCAGCATTGACGTGAGTGCTGAATAAACCAAGCAACATCGATGCCGATGCGGATAAAGTTTTAAAAGATAAGTATTGGATATTTTTATTCATAATAGAAGTCCTTTTAGATTTCCCCTGAAATTTAAAGGCTTTTGGAAGCAATTCGTTGAACGAATTGCATGGTATTGAAATACCTTATTGATATTAATTAAAAGCTGTCTGCTAGCAATTGAATCACCGAGGTTGATAAGTTAAATATCACTAGCTAGATGCAGTCTACAATATCTTTTTTACATTTGCCTATAGGAAAATTGTTCGAAAATGTATCTGGAATGTTGCTGAATATATTTGGCTATAAAAAAATCATCAAAAAATCTTAGGAATAAGTCAACAAATGTACATTATCCCGATGTTTTCTTTGTCTTCAAAAAGGGGGGCTCTTTCACCCAATTTTCTTTATAAGGGTGCGAGAGGTTGTTATACAACTTGGCAATTTTTTTTACATACAATTGTGTTTCAGCGTATGGTGGCACACCTTTATACTTCTCAACAGCGCCTTCACCTGCGTTGTAGGCTGCAGCCACGAGTTCCACATCACCTTTAAAATAGGCGAGCAGATAACGTAAATAGGCTAAACCACCTTTGATATTTTCTTCCGCTTTATAGGCATCTTTTACGCCAAAACGCTCAGCAGTTGCAGGAATTAACTGCATTAAACCTTGAGCATTCTTAGGTGAAGTGGCCTGCACGTTAAAATTGGATTCAACCGCAATAAAAGACATCGCTAAATTGGCATCAATCTCATATTTAGGGGCTAATTTATTCACAATCTTAAGAATATTTGCTTTTGAATAAAACAAAGCGGCCGTTTTTTCTGAAATGCCTTTATTTTCAGCATTTGTGCCATCCGCATTCGGTAATGTCGTCACCATCGGTTCTGGCGGTGGATCTGGCAACAGGCACGCAAGCAATGTGGATTCAGGTTTAACGTCGGCAAGCGTTGCTAATGTGTTCTTAGCGCGTACATGGCCTTGTTCTGCTGCCATGGTATAGAGTTGCGCAGCAATTTTTTCGTCCACCGTAACTCCGCGCCCGTTTTGATACATCCAACCAAGTGCGTATTGCGCATCTGCGTCACCAAATTTAGCAGCTTTGCAATAGATTTCTGCCACTTTTGCATATTCTCGGTTAGCGACTTCTGTATCTTTATACTTAAGGGCAATGGCCACTAATTGCGCGCTTGGATTATTCAGCCCTTTTTTCACTTCTGCCGTGTTGATAGCAGGTTTTTCTAAAGTAACGGGGGAAACCACAACAGTCTCAGCAGTCTCAGTCGCTTCTAATTGAGACACATTCGCTGAAATTTCGACTTCATTCAATGCAGATTCAGCCGCTACATTTGCGCTCAATAATAGTGCCGCCAATGCTGATAAAGGCTTAAAATACAATAAGATAGAGTTAAGTTTCATTTAAATAGTTTTTCTTTTAGTTCGTTGGCAATATGCTTTGCGTAAGGATTAAGCAAAAGGCATGCCGATTAAGTGTGGATTGTAGTGCTTGAGCAGGTTTGTGCAATAACCCGTTTGGGCTAATATTTCAAGTAGTTACGATTGAAACGTACTGAGAATTTTACGAACTGGTGTTGGAATTGCCGCCCCCATCGCGTCTTCAAGACTTAGCCAAAGATGTGCGTTATCTTTATACAAGTGATTTTGAAGCGTGTAGACCAGTTGTGGCTGAATGTGCAATTTAAAGTGGGTAAAAGTATGGGTCAATTTTGGTAGAGTTTGGCTGGATAACACTTCATAGCCAAAATGTTTTTGAATTTCTATTTCGAGTTGCGGGCCTTCTATGTGCTGCAATGCATTCATCTCAGGAAAACTCCATAAGCCCCCCCAAATGCCAGAAGAAGGCCTTTTTTCCAGCATCACTTCATTCCCACAACGGAATACCAGCATCGTTGTGTTTTTTTCAGGAATCACTTTGCGCGGTTTAGCGGTTGGCAAATCATTTACGCGCAGTTGCGCAAATGCCGCGCACGTTTTGTTAAGCGGACATGCCTCACACTTTGGATTCCTGCGTGTGCAAAGTGTTGCGCCTAAGTCCATTAAACCCTGCGTATAAGTTTGAATCTCGTTTGCGGGTAGTAAACTTTCGGCCAGTATCCATAATTTCTTTTCAATCGCTGGCGCGCCGGGCCAACCCTCAATCAAAAAATGACGGGTTAACACACGCTTCACGTTGCCATCTAAAATGGTTTGTTTTTGATTAAATGCAAAAGCAGCAATGGCTGCCGCGGTTGAACGTCCAATTCCTGATAAACTTTGTATGGCAGAAAAATCGCTCGGGAATACGCCATGATGCAAATCCATCACGGTAGTAGCTGCGAGGTGTAAATTTCTAGCGCGCGAGTAATAGCCTAAACCGCTCCAATATTGCAGCACTTCTTCCTCAGTAGCTTTGGCAAGTGATGCGATATCAGGAAAACGTCGCATAAATCTGGCATAGTAGCCAATCACCGCTGCCACTTGCGTTTGCTGCAGCATGATTTCAGATACCCAAATGGCATAAGGGTCGCGCGGCTGATTTGGCTTAGTCTGCCACGGTAAATCATGACGGCCGTGCAGCTTTTGCCATGCAATCAGTTTGTCGGCAAAAGTACCCATTAAATTTAAATTAAAACTTCAAAAGTTTTTTGAGTTTTTTCTCGGCTTTTTCTTTCGCCTGTTCTTCGAGTGACTTTGGCTTTTCTTCTGGAGCCGCCGTCGCACCCTCTGCTGGCTCTGTTGGTGTGGTCTCTGTCGCTTTTTTCTTGCCGCTGATAATGTTGCTAATTGCATCGGCTTTATTGTCATTGCCTAATAGCTCTTTTACTGCCGCGCCTTTTTCGCCACCTACTTTATCGAGCAAGTTTGATTTTGCTAATGCTGCGCCTACCGCCGCAAAATCAAGCCCGTATTTGGGGTCAGAAAACGTGCCTGAAATTTTTACAGGAATCGCAATGCCAGCCAGACTGTCCAAATCAGCACCGCCTTGGCCTTTGAGTGATTTCACAATCGTGGGTTTGGCAATATAGTTAATTTTTTCGCTGCCAATATCAATGTCGCCACGGCTATCGCCTTTCGCCAAGCGCAAAATAGGCGCTTTCATGGCAAGGTCATCATTGTGTGCAACACCATTTTTAATAACAAAAGTTGCGGTTAATTCACTAAAGTCGGTTTTTTTAGATTTGTCCGCATTGGCTTCTTTAGTTCCAAGAATGTTGACTTTGTTTTTGAGTTCACGAATAGAACCCGCAATATCTACTCCCTTCAGGGCGCCATTGGCTAAATTAAGTGCTGCATTGCCTTGCAAAGCCTTTTTTAGAGCGCTTACCGTGCTGCCCTGTGTTGTTACATCTACATTCAAGGTGCCATTGCCAGATAGCATGTCATTGTTAATTGCATCTACCAGCAATGGGCCGACCGAAATGTTTTTCATGGTTTGTTTAAAGGCAATATTGGGGGTTGCGCGCGCATCCACCTTTAATAATCCGCTCATACTGCCTTGATATAAATTGGCTGAAAATGGCGATAACGTGGCAATGCCGTTTTCAGCCTTTAAACCGATATCCACATTTTCTGTTTTCACATTTGCCAATTTAAGCCAGCCGATTTTCGCCTCGCCCGAAGCGTTCAACTTTTTTAATGCAGATAAGTCCAGTGGTGTATCACCTGTGCTTTTAGTATTGCTTCCCTTCGTGAGGTATCGATCAGCATCGAGTTTATCTATCGCCACATTGAAATTGTAAACGGGGTTATTAAATTGACTAATACCGATGCTAGCGTTGATTTGGCTGTCATCCACCTTGGCCGCCAATGAATTAAGCTGCAGTTGTTGGCCATCGGCCTTGAGATTTAGCTTGAGATTACTCACTTGGTATTTGTCGTACTTCAAACTACCCACGCGTAAACTGCCATCTGCCAACAATGTTTTCAAAGCAGATAAATTTGCAGGTTGATCATTTTTTGGCGCACTACTGACTTCTGCTGTTACATAACGATTCACGTCAACACGATCAATATCCAAATCAAAATGAAACGCTGGTTTAGCAAATTGGCTAATAGCGAAACTGCCCTGAATCTGGCTGTCATCCACCTTGGCGCTTAGCGGGTTTAAATTAAGCTTTTGCCCATCAGCTTTTATATTAATCACAATATTAGTGGCATTGGTTTTACCATATTTAAATTTTCCCACACGTAGCACGCCATCGGCGTTGAGTGCTTTCAGCGCGCTTAAATCAAGCGGTTTATCACTGGCTTTTTTATCTGCGGGTGTTGCCGCCACATACTTATCAACATTTAATTGATCAATATCTAAATCAAACGTATAGAGCGGTTTAGCAAAATGGCTAATGCCAAAACTGCCTTTGATTTGACTGTCATCTACTTTTACGTTTAAACCACTTAATGCCAGTTTGTCACCGTCCGCTTTAATACCCACATTCAGGCCAGAAATACGATACTTGTCATAAAGAATACTGCCTACACTTAACTTGCCATCAAGCGTGATGTTTTTAAGTGCGGATAAGTCCGTTGGTTTGCCATCGTTTTTTGCTGGTGCATTGGACTTCACCAGCAATTTATTCAAATCTAATTGGTCGGCATTCAAGTGAAATTTAATGTTAGACTTTTTAAAGCCTGCCACATCTACATCACCATTTAATTGCGTGACACCTGCAATTTTTAAATCAAACTGACTCTTGACGATTTCATTTTTAATTTCAGCGTGCGCGCCTAAGTTAAAAGTGCCTTTCATGCCGCCATTCGGTAAGCTTGGGTCTTTAATATCTAAGTTGCCGGCGAGTTTTGGCAAATCAAAAATTAAGTTCTCAATGTTGCCTGTAAATGGGGAAGAAAACGTGCCTGTTATCGTCCGCTTACCCTGCACAGCAGACAGGTCTCCTGAAATGCCGCTACTTTGTAATGACTTTGGGGAGCCCTTCATGTCAGCCAATACCAAATTGGCCTTGAAAACATCGCCCGACTTTTCTTGAGAAACACTGACGGTCACTTTTTTACCGCTGACTTCCTGTTTTTGAATAGTCAACGCAGGTGCACTGAGATCAACGGTTTGCTTTGCGCCATCAAAATTTCCGGAGGCCACCAGTTTTAGGCTGTCCACCAAAAATTCCATTTGCTCAGGCTTAGCGTCAACATCCCCCAAGACCTTGATATCTATGTCGCGACCTTCCAGCATGTCACCTTGCACACGGCTGTCTAGGCCTTTCACTTTAAAGTGCTTGGTTTCAGGGTCAATCAAAAAGTTACCTTTGATTTGAGCATTGGCCGCCAATTTTGGCTGATTCGCATTCACAGTGAAATCCGCTTCTAAATCAACAGGTTCGGCTAGTGCGATATGCCCAGACTGCAAGTTTATTTTTGTAACACTGTATTTTGCGCCAGTGGTTTCGTCACTGTAAGTAACCGCGGAATTACTAATTCTCACGCCATCAATATCAAACTGAATGTCCTGTGAGGATTCGTCGTCTTTACTAAGCAAATCATCAAAATTGGTGGTACCGTCTTTATATTTGACAATATTGGCATTTGCACCATCGATGTAAATGGTGTCAACAATCAATTGCTTTTTAAGTAACGGTAGCAGAGCGAGTGAAACTTTTGCACCATTAATCGCAGCAAATTGCGTGCTGTTTTTGTGTTCAGAGAGCGATACCTTGCCTAAATCTGCGCCAATTTTTGGCCAAAAAGTGAGTTTGATGTCACCGTCTAGCGTCAGAGTGCGCTCTTTTTTTTCTTTGACTAAATCAATAATTTTTTGCTTGTAGTCATTCGGGTTGAAGGTTGCGGCCACAATCGCCACGATAATGAGCAATAGCGCTATCAGGCTGCCCAGACCATATAAGCCGTATTTGAGAATTTTTTTCATTGCCTCACCCTTTTCAAGTCTGTCGCCAACGATATATTTACACCAATTTTGCATTCCGTTTATTTTAATACTGGCGCTTAACTAATGCACTGTCCAGTTCACCAGCCCAGTATATGCCGTCACTAACACAATGACGCCAAATACAATCCGGTACCATGCAAAAATCGTGAAATCATGATGGCTCACATAGCGAATTAACGCACGTACTGCAATCATGGCGCTAATAAATGCAAAAATAAAACCCATGGCCCAAACGCCGATGTCATCCACGCTGAGTAATGCACGGTCTTTATACATTGAATATATAGACGCGAGTCCCAGCGTTGGGACCGCCAAGAAGAACGAAAATTCGGCGGCCGCCTTGCGGGACAAACCAAAAAATAGGCCACCAATAATGGTGGAGCCTGAACGCGACATGCCCGGAATCAGCGCCACAGCTTGCGCAAAGCCAAGTTTTAACGCATCAATCGGGCGAATATCATCTACCGTTTCTATGGTCACGGTATGCTTACGTTTTTCGGCCCACAAAATAATAAAAGCACCAACAATAAAAGCGGTTGCCACGGGAATTGGTTTAAACAAATAGGCTTTAATTTTATCGCCAAACGTTAAACCTAAAATAGCCAAGGGCAGAAAAGCAATGGCCAGGTTGATGATGAGGCGATTGGCAATCGGGTCACGCCCAATGCCTGCAAAAGTGCTGACAAAGCGCGTGCGGTATTCCCACACCACCGCTAAAATGGCGCCTAACTGAATAGCAATATCAAATACGCCGCGTTTTTCGTGGTCCATAAAATCAAGTAAATCACCCGCTAAAATGAGGTGACCTGTACTCGATATTGGTAGAAATTCTGTCGCGCCTTCAACAACGCCAAGAATAGCGGCTTTGAGTAATAAGATAATATCCATGGTGACATTTTAACAATAATTTAAACTTCAAAAGTACTTAAATTCATACCGAGGAATTTTAGTTGCCCTGCAAGCCTTTATTTATAAGGCTCGCAGAGCAGCGAAAAAGGTTGTGGATAAAAAAGGCAAAAAACTGCGTTTTGCTTCAAACAAAAAAGGGGCGTGAAGCCCCTTTTGTACACAGTACAAACTATTTAAGCATGCCTAAAATAGAAGTTAATAAATTGCCAGATTCTTCTGACACTGTGCCACTTGGCGTGACTTTGTTAATCACTTCAGGTAAGTGCTGAGCGATTTGGCTGGTTAATACGTCTGGGCTAATACCAAATTTTGCCGCTAAATCAGTAATCGCACTATTTCCAAAAACGCTTGCAACTTGGTCTGCAGATACTGGCAAATTTTCACCAAGGCTTACCCATGAAGCCGCTGCATCACCCAAACCACCTTCTTTAAATTTATCCAGAATGCCACCAATACCGCCATTTTGGTTAAACAGCTCCAATGCAATAGCGGTAAGCCCGCCTTGGTCGCCAGCTTGGCCACCACCTAAGACTTTACCTAAAACCGCACCCGCAACACCATCAAACAAACCCATCATGAATCTCCTTCACATTGAATTGCATACTAAAATTAGCATGCCAAAAGAAACATTAGCATAACTCAAAAACGTTCTTCACTACGCAGATAACGCCATTGTCCAACCGGTAATTTACCTAAGTTTACACTCCCGATTCGAATCCGCTTTAAACCCACGACATGCAGGCCGACCATTTCACACATGCGACGAATTTGACGTTTTTTGCCTTCGCGCAATACAAAGCGTAATTGGTCTTCATTTTGCCAGCTAACTTTTGCGGGCTTGAGTTTTTCTCCATCTAAACTTAAGCCAAAATTCAGGCGCTTTAAATCTGCATCACTGAGTTCACCAGTGACGCGCACCAAATATTCTTTTTCAACGGTAGAATCTTCACCAATTAAATGCCGCGCAATGCGACCATCCTGAGTGAGCACTAACATACCAGTGGAGTCAATATCCAGGCGGCCTGCAGGGGCCAAGCCCTTTAACATGCCGCGATGAAACTGCTTTGGCTGATGCCGATGCAACTCGGGGTCATCCTCCCACTGATTCTCTGGATGCACCAACACAATTGCTGGTTCATAGCCATCTTCCGCTTGGCCGCTCACATAACCCACAGGCTTATGCAAAATAATCGTTACATTCTCTGCCTGATACTCTTGGGCGTAACTGCTAATGATAATTTCCGCATCTGGCCGAATGCGCGTGCCCAACGTCTCAATCACTGCACCATCAACCTTCACCCAGCCATTAGCTATCCATTCATCTGCTTCTCTGCGCGAGCATAATCCTCGGTCTGCCATCACTTTGGATAATCGCGGTAAATCAGACTCAGCATTCTCCGCTTTATTGGCAAAAGCAGCTTTATTGGTGCGGCTTTTATCAAATTCGCTCGCCACAAAACCATCACGCACCTTGCCTCCGCGTCGCGGTGGGTTACGATAAGCACCTTCGCGGTCTGCCCTATCTCGGCTACTAAGTGCATTGCTGCGAGTATCTGCAGGCGCCTTGCTTGGTGTTGATGTGCGGTTATCAGGGGTTTGAGATTGTGCTGCGGCAGGCTCACGCAAAGTGCCATCGTAGCGATGATTGCGTTGGCGCGGTGCGTCATCGTGCGATGCCTTCGCAGGCGCTTGCTTAGCGTCACCATGTTTCTTGGCTGAATCAGTCAATTTTGCTGGCGGCACGCTACGGTCGCGCATTGCGTTGCTGTTGCGACGCACAGGTAACTTAGTTGCTTTCGCTTGGCTGTCTGCTGGTTTTTTATTGAGTTTAAGTGTTGTCAAAGCCGTATTTGCCCTATCAATCAGAAGACCATTTTACCAAAATAATGCCTAGCTCCCATAATTATTACGGTAGGGCTGCTCGGTAGTTAGTGCGCCGTCCATTTGACTAAACTTTGTAATTGGCAGAATATATTGAAACACAGCTGAAAATGATAACAATGGCTTATTTAAAAGCCTTATTTAGATAAATTTAGGGAGCTATGATGGCGTTGCGAATTGGGGTAAACGGTTATGGGCGCATTGGGCGCATGGTGTTGCGGGCTGTAATACAAGAGGCTGAATTCAGTGACATAGAAATTGTTGCTGTGAATGGTACGCAAGAGCTGGATTACATGGTGTACATGCTGAAATATGATTCGGTACATGGCCGCTTTAATGCGGATGTGCGCACTGAAAACGGATATTTAATTGTCAATGGTAAAAAAATTCATGTGACTTCTGAGCGTGACCCTGCCTATATTGATTGGGACACGAGCGGCGTTGATGTATTGGTAGAATCAACCGGTAAATTTTTAACTAAAGAAAGTTGCGAAGTTCACTTAGAGCGCGGCGCTAAAAAAGTAGTGCAATCGGCGCCCGGCAAAGATGATACCCCAATGTTTGTGTACGGGGTAAACCATCAAGATTACAAAGGTCAGGCGATTGTTTCAGCGGCTTCATGTACTACCAACGGGTTAGCGCCGTTAGTCAAAGTGTTGAACGACAACTTTAGCGTAAAACGCGGGCTGATGACGACTGTACACGCAGCAACTGCTTCGCAGCTCACGGTAGATGGCACTTCTAAAAAAGACTGGCGCGGCGGCCGCGGTGTGTTTGAGAATATTATTCCTTCAAGTACAGGCGCGGCAAAAGCCATTGGTGTTTTAATTCCTAGTCTGGACAAAAAAATCACAGGCATGGCGTTACGTGTGCCTTCTGCGGATGTATCGGTGGTAGATTTAACGGTAGAACTTAATAAAGAAACAAATTACCAACAAGTGTGCGAGGCGATGAAAGCCGCAGCGCAGGGTGAACTTAAAAACGTATTGGCTTACACTGAAGAGAAAGTCGTTTCCACTGATTTTCGCACCGCACCGTCGGCTTCGGTGTTCGATGCAGACGCAGGCATTATGCTCGACTCAACCTTTTTAAAAGTTATCGGCTGGTATGACAATGAGTATGGTTACACCTGTAACTTATTACGTTTAGCACAACATATTGCCTAGAACGTTTCAAATATGGCATAAAAAAAAGCAGGCGTTAGGCCTGCTTTTTTTACATCAATTTAATAAATATTACACTTTCTGATAAACTTCACTGCCTTTTTTTACAAACTCTATGGCCTTTTCTTGCATGCCTTTGGTCAGTGCCTCCTGCTCAGAAACACCTTTTTCAGCCGCGTAATCACGCACATCTTGCGATATCTTCATTGAGCAGAAATGTGGGCCGCACATAGAACAGAAATGTGCTTGTTTCGCACCTTCTTGCGGCAATGTTTCATCGTGAAATTCTTTGGCTTTTTCAGGGTCCAGGCCAAGGTTAAATTGATCTTCCCATCTAAATTCAAAGCGCGCTTTACTGAGTGCATTGTCGCGAATTTGGGCGCCCGGATGACCTTTTGCTAGATCCGCCGCGTGTGCAGCAATTTTGTAAGTAATAATGCCTACTCGCACATCTTCTTTATCTGGCAAACCTAGATGCTCCTTAGGTGTAACATAACATAGCATAGCGCAACCATACCAGCCTATCATGGCAGCACCAATCCCAGAAGTAATATGGTCGTAACCCGGTGCAATATCAGTGGTCAGTGGGCCTAGCGTGTAGAAAGGGGCCTCGCCACAATGTTCCAGTTGTAAATCCATATTCTCTTTAATCATATGCATGGGCACATGGCCTGGGCCTTCAATCATACATTGCACATCATGCTTCCAAGCGATTTGCGTCAATTCACCTAGCGTTTTCAGTTCAGCAAACTGCGCCTCATCATTGGCGTCGTAAATTGAACCTGGGCGTAAGCCATCACCGAGTGAGAAGCTCACATCATATTGCTTCATGATTTGGCAAATATCTTCAAAATGCTCGTAAAGGAATGATTCCTTATGATGCGCCAAACACCATTTCGCCATAATCGAGCCACCGCGCGACACAATACCTGTCATACGTTTTGCAGTCATGGGAATGTAAGCTAAGCGCACACCCGCATGAATCGTAAAATAGTCCACACCTTGTTCCGCCTGCTCAATCAAAGTATCGCGGAAGATTTCCCACGTCAGGTCTTCAGCTTTACCATCCACTTTTTCAAGCGCTTGATAAATAGGCACAGTGCCAATCGGTACGGGTGAGTTTCTGATAATCCACTCACGCGTTTCGTGAATGTTTTTACCGGTTGATAAATCCATCACGGTGTCACCACCCCAGCGTGTGCTCCACACCATTTTTTCAACCTCTTCACTAATGGAAGAGCCTAATGCTGAGTTGCCGATATTGGCGTTAATTTTTACCAAGAAATTACGGCCGATAATCATCGGTTCGATTTCGGGGTGATTGATATTTGCAGGAATAATTGCACGGCCGCGTGCCACCTCATCACGCACAAATTCTGGCGTAATCATTTTAGGAATACTTGCCCCAAAGTCATGGCCCTTATGTTGCGTCAGCAGCAATTCGCTCATGTTTTCACGGCGTTGATTTTCACGAATGGCAATGTACTCCATTTCGGGTGTAATAATGCCTCTACGTGCGTAGTGCATTTGCGACACATTCATGCCCGCCTTTGCACGACGCGGCAAACGCGTTAAATTAAAGCGCATTTCTGCAAGTTCCGGGTCCACTTTGCGTTGCTGACCAAAGGTAGAAGTCGGGCCATCGAGTTGTTCGGTGTCATTCCGCTCCTCAATCCACTTTGCTCGCAGTGCTGGCAAGCCGCTACGAATATCAATTTTTGCAGTTGGGTCTGTATACGGGCCTGAAGTGTCATACACCATCACAGGTGGATTTTTATCTGCGCCAAATGCTGAAGGCGTATCACTTAAGCTTATTTCACGAAATGGCACTTGAATATCAGGGCGGCTACCCTGAACATAAACCTTGCGAGACTTTGCAAACGGCTGAGTGGTCGCAGGGTCAACTTCTGCAGTGGTATTTAAAAACTTGGGGTTGGCATTCACGGTGTGCATTCCTATTCATTGATTCAATGCAAGGAAGCCAACAAGCGCTTCCGAGGCTGTTTATAAAATAGGGAAGCTAAGACACGCTTCCCTACGGCGGCATAACCCGCATCAGGTTCAAAGGGTATCTCTCACTGTATCAACTTTTAAAGTTTAAAGTGGATACAGACCCCTAGCAATGGACTTAATTTACGCGAAAAACACGCAATAGGCAAGAAATGCCGACGGAAAAAAGTACAAAAAAGTTAAAAATTAAGGTATTCTTGAACTGGTACCGTTATATACATGTTGATTTAAACATTCACGAGATTTGGGCTATTTATGTTACTTATTGCAATTTATTATCTTTTAGCGATTGCTGTTTTAGTTCTGCACTTTACTGGCCACTTAGAGCGCTGGAATATGGATTGGCTGGTTTTCGTATTCGCACTCACTGTTTTTCCTGCGGTGCTTTACCTGTAAATTTCAGTTAATCTTTAGTTTTACTCAAAAACGGCACCGCAAGTGCCGTTTGTTTTTTAAGTCCAAAATTAACCGCCATCGGCAGTACGCCATTTAGCCAAGCAAAAAACGACTGTGGCTGACCTATAAATACTTCTTGCTTTTCATTTTCTAACGCTTTGACAATAATTTCAGCCACATGCTCTGGCTCATCCATTTTATTGCCTGATTGTTCCATCATGGCCGAGCTATTGGCATCGTTCATCGGTGTTTTAATGCCGCGTGGTGCGATGTAGGTGACTTTAATATTGGTGTTAACCAACTCACGGCGTAACGCCTGTGAAAACCCATGAACAGCAAACTTGGTAGCGCAATACGTTGCATAATGTGGAAAACCAAGCGAGCCAAAAATTGACCCTATCATCACAAAGTGACCTTGATTTTTTGCCTTGAAGCTTGGCAATAGCGCGCGTGTTAATTGAATCAGCGTCGTTACATTGGTTTGCACCATTTGTGCAATGCGCTGTTCCGATTGATCTTCAAGCTGTATAAAATCTAATATTCCCGCATTGTTAATCAGCACATCAACACGCCCTAGTTTTTTTACGGCTTCATCGACTAATGGCTGCGCTACGCCTTCCGCATCAAAATTTGCATCAATCACAACGTGCTCGCCATACCCAACAGCAAGGCTTTGTTTTAAAGTATTAAGTTTAGTTAAGTCACGTCCCACGAGTGCCAGCCTAGCGCCTTTAAGCGCTAACTTTTCTGCTAATACACTCCCTACGCCGCCAGTAGCGCCCGTCAACAATATATTTTTGCCGCTGAGTTGCATGATGATCCTTTTAAGTTTTAAATAAGAGTTTGAATTTACATCAAACGCGATTCAATTTCTTTGAATATATCACCATATAATTTATAAAACACTTTTGCACTATGAATCAACATTGCCTGATCTTCTGGGTCGGTGATTTGATTGACTAAGCTCTCGTAAAAAGACACGTGACTAATATCTAATGAACCATGCGACAACAAATAACTAAAAGCCTTTTTGGGTAAATTTAAAGTATTCATGAGTGTTTCACCCGCTTCTGTCGCCACTGCTGTACTTGTGCCTTCGAGCACTAAGACCATGCCGAAAAAACCAACAGGATTGACGCGGTAAATCATGTCATATGCATAAGCCACCATCACTTCTGTTGCGGTGCTTGCGCTCGTTTCTGCCGTTTTACTATGCCGTACGGCTTCCTTATCGGCACCGCATTCTGCGATGTCATTCAGCACCCACTCTTGATGGCCCATTTCTTCTTCGATATATTCACCAATTGCGGTGCGCAGCCACTCATAACGGCTTGGCAGGCGCCCGCCACACGCCATCAAGAGCGGTGTCGTGTGTTTCACATGATGATAAGCTTGCGTGAGAAATCCTATGTAAGTCGCCAGTGAAATTTTTCCTGTTGCGCCTTGCGTAATGAGCGGCAAGCTCAACAGTTGGTTGCGTTCTTTTTCAGTGGCTGAAAGTAATTTTTGATAAAAAGTCATGAGGTTTCCTTTACGCATACAATGCGTTGATTTTGTCTTGATAGTGTTGCCAAATTATTTCGCGTCGGTTTTTGCCATTTGTGGTGAGCTGCTGGTTGGCGGAGGTAAACGGTGTCTCTGCGATAATCCATCGGGTCACGCTAGCGTAGTCGGGCAATTGTGCATTCACTGCCTGAATCGCTTTGCTGATAGCGACATCATCCGCAGGTTGCCGCAATACGATGACAGCTACATTCCACGGCTTTGCTTCGCCAAATACCGCCGCTTGTGCAATATTTGGTGAAGCCTTGAGTTCACGCTCTACCCATTCTGGTGAAATATTGCGACCAAAAGAGGTAATAAATACGTTCTTTTTTCGACCATTGATAAATAAGTACCCTTCATCATCCAAACACCCAATATCGCCAGTATTTATATACGCGTTATGGTCTGTTTGCTCGTGCTGATTGGTATAGCCTAAAAAATTAGCACCCTTCACTAAAATTTCGTGCTGCGCTGTGATTTTAATTTCAACATGTGGCAATGGCTTACCTGCACTACCCTTTTTATTGGCCTGCGGGGTATTGAGCGAAACCACTGAAGCACTTTCAGTCAGGCCATACCCTTCAAATACAGGCAAGCCAACTGCAGCCGCACGGTCTAATAATTGCGGTGAAACAGAAGCCCCGCCGACTGCCAGAAAACGCAAACTAGGCAACTTAGCTGCCCCAGATTCTGCAATCTGCACTAGCGCTTGTAGCATTTCCGGAATAAAAATGGCCGTATTCGCCTGCGTATAGGCCAATGCCAAATGGAGTTGCATGATATTGAGCTTACTACCGATTAAGCCCACTTGATCACTTGGCCACAGGTGTATGGTTGCCCCTGCCAGCAGGGCCGCATAAACGCCTGCAACATTTTCTAGCAAAGTTGCCAGCGGTAACACGCACAAATGCTGATCTTTTGCAGTTAAATTGGTTGCTAATTGAATCGCTTGCGCGACATTGGTCATCGCTTCCAAACTCAGGCAAGCCCCTTTGGGGTTGCCAGTAGTACCCGAGG
>JAKPIR010000245.1 GCA_029549705.1 Pseudomonadota bacterium
AAAAAGTCTTTATGCGGCGGTGAGGTAGAGAAAAATATAATAAGCGCCAATTGCCATCATGATGTACATGGGAAAGTCACCACTTTTTTTGGTTTCACCTTTGCCAGCCGCGCTGAATATTCTATTGAGCAACCACATCACAAAAATAATCACGGGGATAAACATCATGTGTTCGGTGCTATCAAACAGCCAGGCAAGAGCAGATTTTAACCAGCCACCATCACGAAAAAACTCCATGGCAATGCCTGCAATCCCCGCTAGCACTAAGCCCATTTTAATCACGGCAATTAGTACGCTTAGTTTGCTTTCTGCTTGTATATCTTTGTTTTTTAAATATTTATTGGGGTCAACTTTTTCACGCGGATTTTTAGCCATAGTGCCTCCTGAGTTTTATCGCTAGTTTGCCGCCAAATACTTGCTGGGGTCAACCGATTTACCTTGGCGGCGAATTTCAAAATGCAGTTTTACCGTGTTACTGTCGGTATTGCCCATTTCGGCAATTTTTTGCCCGCGCGCGATTTGCTGGCCTTCTTTGACCACAATAGCGCTATTGTGCGCGTAAACCGATAAATACGTGGCATTGTGCTTAATAATCACAAGCTTACCATAGCCGCGTAAATCTGAGCCGCTGTAGATCACTTTGCCGGGTGCGGCAGCCGTAATCGCTTGGCCTAGGCTTCCGGCAATATCAATGCCTTTGTTGCCTGCTTCACTAAAGTTGCCAACCACTTTACCCTTGGTTGGCCATGCCCATTCCATGTCTTCTGGCGATTCAGCCGTTTTTGTTTCAGGTTTTGCAGCAGGCGTAGTTTCTGGCTTGGTTTCGGTAGGCTTCACATCGATTGGTTTTACTGCGGTTGGCGTCACTTCAGCTGGTTTTGTTGCGGTATTGTTAGGCGCTACAACAATGGCTTTAGCCGCTGGCAATGGTTTTTTAAGGGCTTCATCGCTATAAAGTTCACGAATCGCCTTTGGCTCGGTGATGGTGACCACCGCAACTGTAGACGGGGTTTCAGCGCTTTCGGTGGTGGTAGGGCTAGCTGTTTCTGCGCCAAATGGCGTGATAATCACGCCATCAGGGTCTTGGGGAGAGGGTTGTACGCCAGCTGCCGCATCAGGTTTAACCTCAGTCACCACGACTTTTTCTTTCAAGCTCGCCAGATTTAGCACCTGCCCAACTTTAATGAGATACGGCGTGCCTATGTTATTGGCCAGCGCAATGTCTTTATAGTAATAACCCAGCTCAAGACCAATGCTATAGAGCGTATCGCCTTTTTTTACCGTGTATTGATCAGGCCGCCAATCCCCAGGTTTGTAAGTGGGGCGGTTAGCTTTGCTGCTTTTTGCGGTAGTTTGGTTAACTGTTTCAGATTTGCTGGGCTTGGGGGGTGTGCGGTCAGTAACTGGCGCTGGCGGGTTGCTGCCGCAGGCTGCCAATGTCGTGATTACCGCACATAACATAATGAAATGAAAGGGTCTGTTAAATAAGGGCATAAACTAACTAACACCACCGAGCAGCGGTACAAATTTAACAGGTTCTAACTTGGTTTGGCGGTAGTCAGATTCAACTCTGCGTTCAACTAACACCAGTATTTGCTCGTCAACCCCAACTGGAATCACTAACCGTCCGCCCACCGCTAGTTGGTCTAATAAATCTTGCGGAATGTGGCTGGCAGCCGCGGTGACGATAATGCCATCAAACGGCGCGTGTTCTGGCAACCCCATCGCGCCATCTGAATGACCTA
>JAKPIR010000299.1 GCA_029549705.1 Pseudomonadota bacterium
ATGAGTTGCGCGGCCAAGCGCGTATGGTCAAGTTTGACAGTAATGTTGAACGTGCTGCCGCGGCGGTTGATGTTCACTTCAAGCGCTGTTTCAATCTGTTTGATGTTTTCATCCAGCGCACCGCATAAATTGGCGAGGCGGGTGTTATCTTCAGGGGTCAGGGTAATTTCCATATGCGTCTATAGGTTATCCGTTAATGATTTCACCACGCAGGCGTTTTGGGTTTGATACATCAGTAATGCGTACGTTCACAACATGGCCGATTAAATTGGCATCCCCCACAATATCAACAATGCGGTTGTTATCGGTTTTGCCAGCGAGTTCGCTCGCATTTTTCCAAGAAGCGCTTTCAATCAGTACACGCTGAGTAGTGCCAAGCATGGCTTCACTAATTTGCTTGCCTTGCGCTTCGTTCAGCGCTTGCAACTTAGCCAAGCGCGCCAGTTTGGTTGCTTGTGGTGTGTCATCAGTTAAGTAAGATGCAGGCGTGCCGGGGCGTGGGCTATACAAAAAGCTAAAACTATAATCAAAGCCCACATCCTGCATGAGTTTTACCGTGGCTTCAAATTCAGCTTCTGTCTCTCCTGGAAAGCCGACAATGAAATCTGAGGTAAACGTGAGATTTGGATTGGCTGCACGCAATTTGCGAATGGTTGATTTAAATTGCAACGCGGTGTAATTGCGCTTCATGGCCATCAAAATGCGGTCAGCGCCTGCTTGTACGGGCAAGTGTAACTGTAAGGCCAGTTTTGGAATGTTGGCGAAGCATGCAATTAAGCGCTCAGTCATCTCATTGGGGTGGCTGGTGGTAAAGCGTATGCGTTCTAACTGTGGAATTTCAGCAATGTATTCGATGAGTAACGCCAAATCCGCTTCAGTGCCTTGATATTCCGCGCGGTAGGCATTCACGTTTTGGCCTAGTAACGTGAGTTCTTTCACGCCTTGTTCAGCCAACTGAATGGCTTCTGTTAAAATGGCCTCAAACGGGCGCGAGACTTCTTCACCGCGCGTGTATGGCACCACACAAAAACTGCAGTATTTACTACAGCCTTCCATAATGCTTAAAAAAGCACTTGCGCCTTCAACGCGTGGCGGCGGCAAATGGTCAAATTTTTCAATTTCAGGAAAAGAAATATCCACTTGTGATTGACCGCTACTTTGGCTGCTTTTAATCATTTCAGGCAAGCGGTGCAAGGTTTGTGGGCCAAATACTACGTTGACATAAGGCGCGCGCTTAATGATGTTGTCACCTTCTTGTGACGCCACGCAGCCGCCCACGCCAATCACTAAATTTGGATTAGCAACTTTGAGTGGAATAAATCGGCCTAGGTGACTAAATACTTTATCTTCAGCTTTTTCTCGCACCGAACAGGTGTTCAGCAAAATTACATCCGCATCTTCAGGCGTAAGCGTTTCTATCATGCCATTATCCGCGTTCAGCATATCTGCCATGCGCGATGAGTCGTATTCATTCATCTGGCAACCGAAGGTTTTAATGAAAACTTTTTTTGGGGTGTTCAAAATTTAGAGAGATTTAACGAGCAAGTCACAATGCGCCATTTTAGCGTAAATGCGTGAAAGGGGATAACTAAGTTCAATGTTTAGCTAAAGAAGGTAAAAAGTGAAAGTTGGCTACAAGTGGCATCCACTTATAATAGGTTGCTCATAAATTGCAAAAAGGGGCGTTAAGCCCCTTTTTTTAATAACTTTTACTAAAGTTTAAACAGCTGATTTTCTACGACGTGCTGCAAAACCTACTAAACCAAGGCCAGCTAACATCAACGCATATGTCTCTGGTTCAGGCACTGCGGTCACGTTTAACGCTACCGCATAGATTCCACCTTGCGTGCCGGTAGCTTTACCAAATAAGTTCACGTGATAATCACCAGCCACATTTAACAATGTCGTTGTGGTCGTGTTGTTAGCACTAAAAGGGCCTGTAGAAAAACCACTTGGGCCAGTTATATCGTAAAACATATCAGTAATATTGTACAAAGCAACATTTCCAAGACCAGGAATGGTAAAGCTTAAATCAAGATGATTCGCTGCTGAATCAATGTTAGCCGGCCCAGTGATTGAGAAGTTGATGTGATCAATAAATGTTTCACCTGCAGCCTTTGTAAACGTGTTGATATACGAACCAGAGATTGTGCCGAGATCGACTACTACAGACGCAGCATTTGCTGTAATTGAACTGGCAGCCAAAGCTAGCCCAGCTACGAGTAGTTTAAAACTTTTAATCATAATAACTTCTCAATAAATGTAATTTTCTACACGTATTATGAAGATGGTATTAATGTTTGTCAAACAATATTTTCTCAATATTTAATTAAATATAAGCAATTTAGTATAGTAACTGCCGTTAACACCAAAACGTTTTAGGAATATAACTTAAGTTTATGACTAATTTGCGATTGCACTCCATTTTTCGATTAACAACTTTAAGGATGCCTTGTTATTTTTAAGTGCAATCTTGCTTGGAAGATTATAGCCATTTTCAATTGAATACTTTTGATATTCGATTTCCCAACCATCCTGATATAGTGAGGTCAAAAGCCCCTCATCATCCCAGGTTGTAGCTAGAGCGTTGCTATTGGTCGGCCTTCCCAATGCCCAATCAGCAAGGCCAGCAAGAGGCAATTTCCAGCCGAGTGTTTTTTGCGTCAGGGTTTCAGCATCTACTTCTGTAATGCTGTTGCCTTTATCATCCATCAGGGTTACTTGCGTGGCGGTTTTTTTGATACTTGCAACTTGCCCGCCCAGTGGTGAGAAAAGTGAGATGTCATCGTCTGCATTATCGTGCTGCCAAGCCAGGCCGCCAGAAAAGCCTTTATTTTCGCTTTGCACGCCTATGCGCCCTTTAAGTGTAAATTGCTGAATTGCAGCAATCTCTTGTTGATGCTGCAAATATAATGCTTTTGAGGCCGCACTTTCAACGGGTTTGCTTGCCGGCACACCCACACAGGATTGCAAAAAGACCATCAATCCAATCACCAGCGCAATCCGAATTGACGGCTGCCATTTAGTTGGATTAGCGCTAATCATTTGTTTGTTCTAAGAGTTAGATTGAATCGTTTTGAATTTATTGGTGGTGTTGATGAGTACTTCATTATTGGGGTCGGCTGTAAGCGCGTCATTCCAAACTTTGGTGGCTTCGTCGCGTTTGCCCTTTTTCCATAGCACTTCGCCCAAGTGGGCGGCAATTTCAGGGTCTTGGCTGGTGTTGTAGGCTTGCTGTAAGTATTGCAGCGCTTTATCTAAGTTGCCTTTGCGGTAGTGCGCCCAGCCTAGGCTGTCTAACATGTAGTGGTCGTTGGGGCTAAAGGATAGGGCTTTCTCGATGAGTTTGATTGCTTCATTGAGGCGAATGTTGCGGTCTGCAAATGAATAGCCAAGCGCATTATACGCGGCGGCAAAGTCCGGCTTAACGGCAATCGATTTACGCAACTCTGCTTCCATGAGGTCAAACTTTTTAATCCTCTCGGCGGCTAATGCATAGTCATATATTAGCTCAGAGGTGTTCGGCATGTTTTTTACTGCTTTATCAAGCAGATCAAAAGCTTCTTGGTCGCGTTTTGCTTTTGCCAGAATATTCGCTTGTGATTGAATCACGATGATTTGCTGCTCGGTGGTTAAATCGTCAATGGCGTCTAATTTCTCGATAGCTTTATCGGCGGATTCAGTGCGGGCAATAATGTTGGCAAGGTTAAGCTGTGCTTCAAGGTAATGCGCGCTTGCAGGCTGCACTTTGTTGTACCAATCAATGGCCGATTTATCTTGCTTTTGCTTTTCGGCCGCTTGCGCAAGATAAATGTGCAGCTGGTCAGGGTTTTTAAAGCCTAGTTCGATTGCTTGCTTGTAGTAGCTTTCAGCCGCTGCATAATCGCCAGATTGTGAAGAGAGTAAACCAATTAATGCAGTAACTTCAGCGGTGTTTTTTTCAGCACTTTCTTTTGCGTGCTGAATGATGACTGGGTAGTGTTTTTTTGCAGCATCATATTGTTTTTGATTCACAAGAGTTTTTGCCAAGTTCAGGCGAACTTCGTTTGATTGCGGGTATTTCACTAAAAACGCTTGATAAAACTGAATAGCCGCTTCTGGAGATTGTTCAAATAAAACTTGCCCTTTAAGCAGTGCAGGTACATTCCAGCCTGGTTTAAGTGCTTCAGCTTTTGTCAGTGCATTTAACGTTTTGTCGCTTTGTTTTGCTCCCCAGGCCGCTTGCGCAATGGCTACCTGCGCTTCAGCGAGTTCTGGATAGGGTTCGGCCAAAGCTTGCACAAGTTTTAACACAGCGGCTTTATCAGGGCTTTTGTTCAGCAGTGTATTCAGGTATAGAAATCCGCCAGCACGCGTCTCTTCTTTAACTAATAGCTGGGCTAAAAACGGCTTGGCTTCATCGAGCTTGCCTGTAGCAATATAGAGTTCGGTCATGGCCTGCTGTGCTTCATTCGAGCTAGGGTCTAGCTCTGCCCAGAGTTTAACTGCAGGAATAGCCAAGCCGCCCACCTTGCCGTAAGCTGCAATTTTTGCTGCGCGTTCAGCCAGGCTAGGTTCTCTGGAGGTTCTGGCAAGGTCGTAAAAGGCAGCGCCAGAAGTTGCAAAATCGCCACGTTGCCCAGCAATTTCTGCCACCAGATATTTATAGACAAATTCTGCAGACAACCCAGTTTGCGTTGGTTGCGCCTTGTTCTTGCCTGCTAGCGTATCACTTATGGGTTTGTTTGTAGCGCAACCGCTCAGGCTTAATGCGCTGGCTATCAGGCTAGCGCAAAAAACTTTGGTATAACGCGAAGTTGTTTTAGTTTTATTTGTTTGAAGACCAAGATGTTTGCGCATAGCAGTGATAGTGATTTCTCAAAATTGAAAGGAGAGTTGCTAAATGTACTGTTGTAGAACTTAAATTTTAGTCAAAAAAAATTAAACTACAATTAAATTAAAGTAACCATTATAAGTTGCGTATGAAAAAGTGGTTAGTTAAAAACCGTTATTGTACGTTTAAAGCCGTTTATACGATTTTTAAATGGTTAATTCAACAGTATTATTGCATTGCTCGAGTGCTTAGTCCGTGACAGTCGTCTCAAGTTCCTCCATAATTATGAATTGACCAAGAATGGTGTCAAATGAATTTATTGCGCAGCAGGTGAACTTCATGCCGGCGCTAATACACCAATGGGCACATATTTTTTTGTGTCATGAAATCTTTGAGCAATTTAAAATTGAGTATATATGAATAACTATACAGTAGAAGCAATTGAACTCACCAGGCTTTACGGTGGACGCGAAGCAGTTAGCAATGTCAGTTTTACGTTAAGCAAAGGTCAAGTGTTGGGCTTTTTGGGCCCCAATGGTGCAGGAAAATCCACTACCATGAAAATGCTGACAGGCAACCTCGCACCCAGTCAGGGTAGCGTGAAAATCTGTGGTATTGATATGATTGAAAACCCGAAAGAGGCAAAAGCTTTAATCGGGTACTTGCCTGAAATGCGCCCGCTTTATAAAGAGTTGACGGTAGACGAATACCTCACGATCGCCGCGAGGTTGCATCGTGTCAGTGCCAAGCACATTAAACCTGCCGTTGAAGAAGCCAAAGAACGTTGCGGCTTGAGCCACATGAGTAAACGCCTGATAGAAAATTTATCCAACGGCTATCAGCAGCGCGTCGGTATTGCACAGTCGATAATTCATAAACCGATGGTGGTTATTTTAGATGAACCGACCGTAGGCTTAGACCCTATCCAAATTCGTGATATTCGCGCTTTGATACGTGAAATAGGCTCGGACCACAGCGTGATTTTATCCACACACATTTTGCCTGAGGTAGAAATGGTCTGTGACCACGTGCAGATTATTGACAAAGGCAAACTGGTGTTTAATGGCGCGATTGACGTGCTGAAAAAACAGCGCATCGGTAATAAATTGCTGATTGGTATGCGTAACCCTCCGGCGGTTGAGGCAATGTTGAGTATTCCTGATGTGGTTGAGGCTGAAAGTTTGCCAAACGGCCAAATGCGCGTGCGCTTTGCGGAAGATAGTGCACCGGCCGAATCAATAGTGCAGACAGCGGTGAAGAATGGTTGGGGACTTTATCAAATTGCGCCAGACCAAACCAGTTTAGAAGATGTGTTTGTGCAATTAACCTACCAAGAACAAGAACAGGCTGCCTAAGTAGCAAGTAAATTGGCATTCAATTTAATGGGCATTCAATAAATTTAAGGTTTGAATCATGATTATTAATGTAGCTAGAAAAGAACTCAAAAGTATGTTCTCTTCGCCAATGGGCTGGGTGATTTTGTCGCTCTTGATGTTTGCGTTTGGTACGTATTATCTTAACGGCGTGAATGACTACTTTGCCGTCATGTCAGGCGCAATGCGCCCTGCTGAGCGAACAGGTGTCACACAGTTTGTTGGGCAAACCGTGTATGGCTTTGCTTCCTTTATTGTGCTGTTTGCTGTGCCGTTATTGTCAATGCGTTTGATTTCTGAAGAACGTCGCAATCAAACCCTGCCGTTTTTGTTCAGTGCGCCAATTTCATTGACCGAAATTGTCATTGGTAAATTTTTAGGCCTCGTTTTATTTTTAAGTATTTTAATTGTCTACATTGGCTTGATGCTCTCAACCTTGAATATTTGGGCAGATATTGACTTTGGTTACATTGTGGCCAACTCCATCGGAATGTTGCTGATGGTGGCAAGTTTCTCGGCACTTGGCCTGTATTTTTCGAGCATGACGCAGCAACCCGTAGTGGCGGCGATTTTAACGTTTATTGCGTTGTTTGCCTTGATGTTTTTGGATCGCTTTTTTGCCGGAGACCCAAGCAATACGCTGGCAAGTTTATCGCTGACACGCCATTTTCAATCATTTGCGAGTGGCTTGATTGATACCGCGGATATCATCTATTTTGTGTTGTTTATTGCAACATTTTTAACGCTGACAGTGCGTCGCCTAGATGCGGACCGTTTACGCGGTTAATACGGTATTTTTTAGAATTTTATCTTTCAGTTGTTCGATATTAGGTCTTTGTAAACATGAATATAAATCGTAAATTACGTTTTCAACTTTTTGTGCAAAACGGTTTTTTTGTTGTGCTGTTTTTGCTTTTGGTGGTTTTGCTGGGCTATCTGGCTAGTCAGTACCATGTTGCAAAAGATATTACGCAGGCGAACCGCAATATTTTAACGCCGGGTAGCGTCAATGTGCTCAAGCAAATGAAAGGTCCCATCAATATCACGGTATTTGCTACCAAAGATGATGCTTCGAGTGGAGACAACTTTCGTAAGGGCATGATTGATTTTGTGGCACGCTATCAACGCGAGAAAAAAGATGTGAACCTGACTTTTATTAATCCATCAATTGAGCCAAAACTGGCGCAAGAGGCAGGCGTAAAAGAAGACGGTGAAGTGGTAGTGGAATACCAAAAGCGTGTTGAACACATCACTCCGCCAATTGCCGAGCAAGAAATGACCAACTTATTGGTGCGCCTATCACGCACCAATCAGCAGGCAGTGATGTATTTAGACGGCCATGGCGAGCGCAATCTGCTTGGCGTTAAAAATCATGATCTAGGCGAGTTTGGTAAACAACTCGAGAAAAAAGGCTTTAAGTTTGCCAACCCAGATTTAACCATTGCCCAAGCGGTGCCGAGTAATGGCGCCATGCTGGTGATTGCCAGCCCGCAAGTGGACGTGTCAGAAATTGAAGCCAAAAAAATCAAAACCTATCTTGAAAGCGGCGGTAATTTGCTTTGGTTGCTCGATGACAATAATCTGCGTGGTTTAGATCAGGTGGCCGAGTATCTTGGCATGCAAGTATCCCCTGGCATTGCGTTGGATATGGCTTCTGCGCAATATGGTGCAGATGCGCGTGTGGCGTTTGCCAGCCTGTATGGCGAACACCCCATCACTACCAATTTCATGCTGCGGACGTTGTTTCCTGAAGCGCATCAGGTCACAGCCAAAGGCACCGATGAAAATGGCTGGAAAGTCAGCAACTTGGTGGAAGTCGCGCCCAATGGCTGGTTGACGGCAGATAAGCTGGCTAAAGACGCCAAACCAAAATTCAATGAAAAAACTGACAAACGCGGCCCCATCAACATTGGCGTGGCGCTAGAGCGTATTTACGGTAAAAAAGGCCAGCGTGTTGTGGTGATGGGAAACGCAAACTTTTTATCCAACACCTTTATTACCAACGGCGGTAACCTAGATTTAGGCGTGAACATCATCAACTGGCTAGCAGGAGATGACAACCTGATTACCATTCAGCCGATGCCGCTAAAAGACATCAATGTGACGATTCCTGATACTGATTCAGGCCGCTTGGTGGCGTGGACCGTGTTTCATGGCTTTCAATTCTTTTTCCCCATCGGCATGATGTTTGCCGGATTTTATTTCTGGTGGAAACGTAGAAAAGCCTAATGGAAGTTGCACATTCAACAGGCAAAAATTGCGTGTTGAAATACGCTGTTTTACGGCACAACCTTTTTCGATGCTCTGTAAGCCTTATAAATAAAGGCTTGCAGAGCAGAAATTTTTTCTCGAGAAGTTTTAACGGCTAAATTTAACTTTTTAAGCCAGTTAATTTTGGATATTTAGATTTAAGGTCAAGCATGAAAAAACGTTGGTTATTGAATTTGGTGTTGTTGTGCGCGGTGGCAAGTTTGGTGGCATTCTTGTATCTGCGCCCCAAGGAAAATGTGCAGAAAGCTGCCGAATATGAACTGTCAAACTACAAATTGGCAGAGTTTACCGCCATCAGCGTAGAGCCGCCCACCAAGGCGGCGGTAACGTTTGCCAAAGTGGATGGTTTTTGGCGCTTAACAGCCCCCACCAAAGCCCGTGCTGACCAAAATTCTGTGGCGCGAATCTTGTCGATTATTGCCGCGCGGTCAAAAGAAAAAGTGCCTGTGGATAGTGCAGACACCGCCAGTTTAGAAAAATTTGGCCTAACCAATCCTAAATTACAGTTGAAATTGATTCGGAATGACCAATCGGTAGCGCGCTTTATTTTTGGAACCAATAATCCAATTAACGATGCGCAATACGTGCTGTTTGAAAATGCAGTCTACTTGATTGATAACGCCTATGCAGAAGCGGCCACCACGCAAGTCATTGAACTGATTGATAAAGCGCCATTAAAGCCGACTGAAAAAGTGGTTGGTTTTGACTTGAGCCGATTAGAACAATGGGAAGAGACAAAGCTCAATGTAGACTTGGTGGAGGGTAAATGGAAAGTATCCATCCCAGCAGCAAAACCGCAGCAAGATGAATTGAACGAGTGGCTGGAGTTTTCATGGGTCAAAACGGCGGCAAAATCGGTTGAATTCTACACGCCAGACCCAAAAGCCAAATACCCGTCATTGGAAGTGAAATTAGCAGACGGCAGCAAAGTGCATTTTGATAAACTGCAAGAGTCGCCTGATTTGCTGTTGGCGCGCCCTGATGAAGGTTTGATTTACAATTTTCAGTCAGACATCGGCTTTACCATGTTAAATCCGCCCATTAACTTGCCCAGCAATTAATTAAGCAATTCAAGGCCCATGCCGGAACTTCCAGAGGTTGAAACCACGCGCCTAGGCCTATTGCCGCTGCTGGGTAAAGTGGTGCAATCTGTGGAGATTCGCTACCCAACCCTGCGTTGGCCGATACCAAAACATTTAAAGCAAACGCTACCAAATCAAACGCTGCACAGCCTCACACGCCGCGCTAAATATATTCTGTGCGGGTTTGATACTGGAACGCTATTGTTGCATCTGGGCATGTCTGGCCGTATTCAACTGCTAGACCGCAACTATCCGCCTGAAAAGCACGACCATTTTGATATTCAGTTCAGCGATGCACAGGTGCTGCGCTTACGTGACCCACGTCGCTTTGGCGCGGTGTTGTGGTTGGATAATCATCATCAAAACCACAGCCTGCTCAATCAGCTTGGCCCCGAACCGCTGGAGGCTAGTTTCAATGCCAACGATTTGCATCACACCTTTAAAAACAAAACGCTAGCAGTAAAAAATGCCGTAATGGATGGCCACGTGGTGGTGGGTGTTGGCAATATCTATGCGAGTGAATCGCTATTTCGCGCACGCATTCACCCTGAAACGCCGGCAAAAAATTTGACCTTAAAACAGTGTGAACGCTTAGTGGCAGAAATCAAAAATACCTTGCAGGATGCGCTCAATGCAGGGGGTAGCAGCCTGCGCGATTTTTTTGGCACCGACGGTAATCCGGGCTATTTTCAGCAGGAGTATTTTGTTTATGGCCGCACAGGTGAGCCGTGCAAAGTTTGCGCAAAACCAATTCAGTGCATTCGCTTAGGGCAACGCTCCACGTTTTTTTGTGCGCATTGTCAAAAGCGGGCTACCTGAGCAACCTTAACTCATCAATTGCCGTCGTTGAAGTTGCCAGCCCATTAAACCTAGCCCCACCAAAAAAAATGCCATGTTGCTTGGCTCTGGCACGCTTGATATGGCAGCGACTTCTGCATTCCAGTAACTGGGCAGCGTGTCCCAAGGATTTACAAACGTTTGGCTAGCCACGGTGGTATATCGGTCATCGGTAATATAAACATAGCCCACATTGCGGCTCGCTGCGAGGGCAAGGTAGGTTTGCATTTGTGCAGTCGTTTGCACATCGTACAATAAATGCGCAAAACGGCTAGGCGCGTAATGCGTGGTCCACGCGGCTGGTGCGTAGCTGTCATACCCCTCATGATTTTCAAAGGTGATGAGTACATCGGCTGCGCTGGTATAGTCTTCCAGCGTATGCGTGCCGGCATTGCCAAACACTTGATAACCTGCATTGATGTTGGAGATTTCACTGCGCAGATTTTGGTAATAGGGCAGGGTTGCAGCGATGTTGTGCATTTCATCTAAAAAAATGCCGTCTATCGAATATGTGCTGTGGTAGGTATTGACATCACTCAGCACAGCCGTAGTGTCACGCGCACCAAATTGCGTGCTGACATAGCCAATGACTTTACCGCCTGCGGCCCGAAAGTCATTGATAGCACTTTTATAAGCGTTAATGTCGTTTGGGTCCGTGATGTTTGGGCCACTGTTGGGGTTCATAATCGCGGTAATGGCAACGCCTTGGCTGAGAGAGGCTGTCATATCTGTCCAAAAACTAAGGCTTGGCGCCGCGTTCGGATAAAAATAGGCTGGGACTAAAATTTCAGTCGCATGCGCATTTAGTGTGATTAGCGAACCGCCGAGTAGCGCCAATCGAAACATGTTCAGTGTTTTTCGAATCATTGTGTCGTCTTTCATGTGTACTGCTGAATCAGCAGATAATCAAAATGAGAAGCGTATATTTACCGCATTGTAGCAGGTGAAATATCAGCGTCAAAAATCATCGTGTAAAAATCGCTGCCCTGTGAGCCTTTATTGATAAGGCCTGCAGGGCAGTGCAAAAGGATGGCTGCAAAATAAAGGCCTATTTAACGGTTAAACGCGGTTATGCTGACGAGGTAATTTAGCGTATCAATTCGGCATAAAAGCTGCGATTAACGTAGCACAAAAGTGGCAATTTGCAGTGCAATTAAAATGATCAGCGCAAAGGTCAGCCGTTGTTGCCAGCGCGCCTGTTTTTCTTGTACTTTGATGAGGGCATCCAAGGTTTCACGCATCGGTGCTTCTTGCTCGGCTTGGGTTCGTTGTTGCAAAAATTGATGCACCAGTCGCGGCATTTGCGGTAGATTTTTAACGATAAATGGCAGCTCTTTTTTGACGGTATTGGCAACACTGCGCCAGCCGATTTGCTCGCTCATCCAGCGTTTTAGAAAAGGTTTGGCGGTTTGCCACAGGTCAATATTAGGGTCTAAATCGCGCCCCAGTCCTTCAATATTCAGCAAGGTTTTTTGTAGCATGACGAGTTGCGGCTGAATCACCACACCAAATTTGCGCGACATTTGAAATAAGCTCAATAACGTGCGGCCAAATGAAATGTCTTTTAACGGCTTGTTAAAAATGGGTTCGCAAATCGCGCGCACGGCGGTTTCCAGCGCCTCAACATTGGTGTCTTTGGGTACCCAGCCCGATTCAATATGTGCGACGGCCACATCGCGGTAATCCCGGTTAAAAAATGCCAAGAAGTTGCGCGCAAGGTAATATTTATCGTTATCGGTAAGCGTGCCCATAATGCCGAAATCAAGCGCAATGTAGCGGCCTTTGTATTCGCCATCGGTTGCTACCTGAATATTGCCGGGGTGCATGTCCGCATGAAAAAAACCATCGCGAAACACTTGGGTAAAAAATATTTCCACGCCGTCATGCGCGAGTTTTGCAATATCAATACCCTTGGCACGCAGTTCTTCAATTTTACTAATCGGTGTGCCCACCATGCGCTGCATGACCATGACCTGCTGGCGGCACCAGTCCCAATGTACTTCAGGAATAAGTAATTTTTTATCTGTAAAATTGGCCGCAAGCCGCGTGCAGTTAGCGGCTTCTAAGGTTAAATCAAGTTCGCTTTGTGTATGCTCGGCAAATTCGGCCACGATTTCACGCGGTTTCAGGCGTTTTCCTTCACTGGATAGCCCTTGCAGCAGCCACGCACCTGTATCGAGCAGTTCTAAATCATGCTGAATCGTTTTGGCAATGCCTGGACGCAGCACTTTAACCGCAACCGGAGTGCCGTCCATCAAGTGCGCAAAATGAACCTGCGCCACCGATGCGCTGGCGATGGCAGTTGCTTCAAACTCAGAAAACACAGCGTTGAGCGGCAAGTCAAACGCCTCTTGAATCACGGTTTCAATTTCATTAAAGGCGACAGGCGGTACCTGGTCTTGTAATTTTGCGAGCTCATCGGCGATGTCGATCGGTAGTAAGTCGCGGCGGGTTGAGAGCATTTGCCCAAACTTGACAAAAATTGGCCCCAGCGCCTCCAGTGCTAAGCGCAGCCGTTCACCGCGCGGTTTTTTTGCGTTGCGCCAGAATAACAAAATACGAATCACACTTTGCAGTGGTTTGAGTTTGGTATGGCTAAGCACCAAGTCATCTAGGCTAAATCGTAGCGCAATAAAAATAATATAGAACAGCCGAAAAATTCGCATCATGGCATTAAGGGTTATGATTATCAGTAGGGCTGCTCAACGTTTGGGTGAGCTTTTTTTCAAACTTCAGCAATTTCTTTTCTAGTCGGGCAACATCAGCTCGTAGTGTGTCAACCTCGCTATTAAACTGTTCTACATGGCGCTTTTTGGCAATAACGGGCATTTCCTCCTGCCAATATTCACTTAGCATTTCAGCGAGATTGGTGCTGGTATCTTTAATCGAGCCCACTGCTTTACGGCCAAAATCAGCGATTTGATAGGCTGGAATATCGCCTACTAACTTGCTTAAATCATCTTCATAATCCCAGCGCATATGCGCAAAAACCTTGGCAAGTTCGGTAGCTAAATGCGTGTCACCAGTGATGTTGATTTGGCTTTTTGCGGTTTCATCTTTAGCAATGAGGCGCAGCAAAAGCGTGGGCGGAATTGTGACAGTTGCGTCAGGCTTGTTGGTATCGCCCGCAAGCGCTAAACTACCGTCTTCTAAAATGATTAGGGTAGGTGAAATTAAACCAATGTGAATACGCACCGACTGCCCAGCATAGGGTTGCAATAGGGCATTTGCCCAGCTATTTTGCGCAATGAGGTGCTGCAATAAACGCGTGGAAAGTTGCTTGAGCATTAGGTTTTATAACCTTTGTGAAGCGCCACAACGCCCGCGGCGAGGTTGTAATAATCCACTTTAAAAAACCCAACATCGTTCATCATCTGTTTTAAAGTTTCCTGGTCGGGGTGCATGCGAATAGACTCAGCAAGATACTGATAACTCTCGGCATCTTTGGCAAAGATTTTGCCCATGAGCGGTAATAATTTAAATGAATAAACATCGTAGATTTTAGAGAGCGGTTGCCACACTTTAGAGAACTCTAAGACCAATAGCCGTCCGCCTGTTTTAAGCACGCGATGCATTTCGGCTAAGGCCACCTCTTTGTGTGTCATGTTGCGCAAACCAAATGCCACAATCACACAATCAAAATATTGGTCAGGAAAAGGCAGTTTCTCAGCATCACACTGCAGTGCAGGCACATTTAATCCCGCGTCCAGCATGCGGTCACGTCCAACGCCCAGCATAGAAGCGTTGATGTCTGTGAGAACGACTTGCCCTGCATTTTGAGGCGAACCAACCCCCACTTTTTTAGCGAATAGTTTAGATAAATCTCCGCTGCCACCGGCGATGTCTAATACTTTATCGCCTGCTTTGACGCCGCTGACCGCTACTGCAAAGCGTTTCCAGCTACGATGTAAGCCCGCTGACATCACATCATTCATGAGGTCGTATTTGCTGGCGACGGAATGAAAAACTTCGCCCACTTTCTTGGCTTTTTCGGCTTCATGTACCGTCTTAAAACCAAAGTGTGTCTGTTGGTTGTGATCTTGATTGGTCGTCATCTGAAGGGTTCCGTATTTTAATTACTGCGGCGTTGAATGCCTGCCGCACTTAGTTTGCCTAAATATTCCAACCACAGGGCCTCGTAATTCTGTGCCAATTCGTACAAATAATCCCAAGAATACAAACCAGTATTGTGCCCATCGGAGAATGTAAGCTTGACCGCATAATTGCCTACAGGTTCGATCTTGGTAATATTGACCTCTTCTTTGCCGGTTTGCAGCACTTCCTGCCCGTGACCATGGCCACGCACTTCAGCTGAGGGCGAATATACGCGCAAAAATTCACACGATAATTGGCATTCGGTATTGTTGTCGAATTTTATTTCAAGCAAACGGGACGCCTGATGCAGGCGGATGTCGATGGGACGTGGGGAATGTTCTGTAAGACCGCTCATAATTTTACAAGAATAGACTGTGCAATTTAAAGTGGAAATGATAACAGAATGCGCACAATCGCTTCTATAAGTTTGCTTGATTGATGCTGATGAAAATAGGGTTTTTTGGGCTAAAAATACCCGATTTCTGCCAAGATTGACCGTTCATGAGATAAATACAACCGTTTATCTGAATTTTATTTTAGATGTCGGCAATAATTGATTGATTTATTTGATTATTCAATAAATCATGATAAAGTTATATTACGTGTAAAAGTTTTAAGGATGGTTATGTCAGAAAATAAGTTAGCACATCAATTTGCGGTATATTCAGAGTGGCGTAAAGCCCTTGTTGATACCATTTGTGATTATCGAAGCTGGCTTAATGAGCAAGAGCTCAACGACTCGCAAAGCGATCAGCGCATCGCGCAACTCTTGGAAAGATTGCGCGAAGATAAGCTCAATGTCGCTTTTGTGGCGGAATTTTCACGTGGCAAGTCTGAGTTGATTAACGCCATTTTCTTTGCAGGCTATGGCAAACGTCTATTACCCTCAAGTGCTGGGCGCACCACAATGTGCCCAACCGAGTTACTCTACGACAAATCCAAGCCCACTTCAATCATGATGCTGCCGATTGAAACGAGATTGTCGGACGCGACGACCACCGAGTATAAACGCTACCCTGACGAATGGGTGGTGGCAAAGTTTGATGTGGATAATAACGATAGCATGGTCACCGCATTTAAAGAGGTGAGCAATACAAAATCGGTTACGCTAGAAGAAGCTGAAAAATACGGTTTGTTTGATCCAAACAGCGCAGATGACGCACTCAATATCAATAAAGATGGCACCATTGACGTGCCATGCTGGCGCTACGCAATTATCAATTTCCCGCACCCCTTGCTAGAACAAGGCTTGGTGATTCTAGATACGCCGGGCTTAAATGCGATTGGTACCGAGCCTGAACTGACGCTCAACATGCTGCCCAATGCCCACGCCGTCTTGTTCATTTTGGGCGCGGATACCGGGGTGACGAAATCTGAAATTGATGTCTGGCGCCAATACATCAGCGGCACACGCTGGAAGCAAAAAGGCCGATTAGCGGTATTGAATAAAATTGATGGTCTGTGGGATGAATTAAAAAACGAAAAAGACATTCAAACCGAACTCACTAAGCAGATTAAAACCAGTGCTGAGTTGTTAGGTTTGGAAACTACGCAAATATTCCCAGTATCTGCGCAGCGCGGCTTACTTGCTAAAATTCATAATGATGCGGCGCTACTTGAAAAAAGCCGTATTTTGGAGCTTGAAAAAGCCTTATCAGATGAATTGATTCCATCGAAAAAAGAAATCGTGCGTGATAACACGCAAAATGAAGTTGAAGATTTAATTTCAAACTCCAACATGATTGTTGATGCGCGGTTAGCGGGCATTGTCGAGCAGTTGAATGAGTTGCGCGGCCTACGTGGTAAGAACGAAGACGTGGTTGAGCACATGATGAACAAAGTGAAAGTGGATAAAGAAAACTTTGAAAAAGGGCTGCAACGCTTTCAGGCGCTACGCAGTATTTTCTCGCAACATACCAACCGCTTATTCACCTTATTGGGTATGGAAGCACTTAAATCGCACGTACATACCACCCGTGAAACGATGGTGGCGGCGAACTTTACCAAAACCATTCGTGGTTCAATGGATAATTTCTTCAGTGAATTAAGAACGCGTTTGATTTCATCAGACACCCAGATTGAAGAAATCAAAAAGATGATGGACGTGATGTACGAGAAGTTTTCGAAAGATCACGGTCTGCGTAAAACAGAGCCGCCAGCATTTTCAACCCTGCGCTATCAAAAAGAGTTAGCTAAATTGGAGCGCGCGTATAAAGAGCAGTTCAACACTACCTTTAACATGATTGCCAATGAAAAAATGACGCTCACCAGCAAATTCTTTGAAACGCTGGCAAGTCGCGTGATTCATGTGTTTGAGGTGGCAAACCGTGATATTGAAAATTGGCTAAAAGCCGTGATAGCACCTATGGAATCGCAAGTGCGTGAACACCAGTTGCAATTGCGTCGCCGCCTGGAAAGTATTAAACGCATTTATAAAGCGACTGATACTTTAGAAGACCGCATTTTAGAATTAGAAACCATCGAGAAAAGTATTCAAGCTCAGTTGGATGATTTGCAAGTGTTGCGCATGCACATGAAAAACGCACTGGCGTTTGAGGCTGAAACTGAGGAAGCAGTAGCCGCCTAAACTTAGTTTTTCTCTTTTTTCACTGGTAATAATTGCTGTATTTTTTATGCCGAAAATCACCGAGAAAAAATTTATGCCCTGCGAGCCTTATAAATAAAGGCTTGCAAAGGAATCAAAAAAGTTGGGGCGAATTTAAGCTAATTTCAATCTGTTTTTTGCTCAGAAAGTGTATGAAAAAATAAAGGCTGCGATTGCAGCCTTTATTTTATTTGATTGCACTGAAAGTGGATTCAGTTACCGGCTTTCCAGCATAAAAGTTTTCATTTTTTGCATGGCTTTTTGCTCAATTTGGCGAATGCGTTCAGCAGATACACCAAATTCATCGGCAAGTTCGTGCAAGGTTTGGCCGCCGGCATCTTGCAGCCAGCGCGCTTCAACTACGCGGCGGCTACGTTCATCCAGACTTTGCAAGGCGTGCGCTAAGCCAGTTGTTTCAGCCATTTCTGCCTGTTTTGCTTGTAGTGCATCTGAAGGCTCGAGGCTTTCATCTTGCAAATAGGCAATCGGGCTAAAATGCTCGTCGCCGTCATCGTCATGGTCCGCTTCTAGGGAAATTTCGTGGCCATTTAAACGGGCTTCCATTTCAAGCACTTCTTCAGGCTTTACATTTAACTCTTTGGCAATGTGTGCGACTTCAGTGGGTTGTAATGTGTTTAAGCCAGTACGCATGCTACGTAAATTAAAAAATAATTTACGTTGGGCTTTGGTGGTGGCAATTTTTACCAGACGCCAGTTTCTTACTATGTATTCGTGAATTTCAGCTTTAATCCAGTGCATGGCGAATGAAACCAAGCGAACGCCGCGGTCTGGGTCAAAACGTTTTACCGCCTTCATCAGCCCAATATTGCCTTCTTGAATGAGGTCGGCTTGCGGCAAGCCGTAACCCATGTAGCCGCGTGCGATGCTCGCAACTAGACGCAGGTGTGACACAACAAGCTGGCGCGCAGCCTCTAGATCATTTTCCTTTTTAAACTTTACAGCAAGCGCATACTCTTCTTCTGCCGAGAGAATTGGGTATGCTTTAATAGCCCGCGCATAATGCTCTACGCTATCAATCGCGGTTAATGCCGGTAATGTTAATGCGTTACTCATTCAGTTTGTTTCCTCCTATAGCATTCAAAACGCTAATGTGTATATTAGCACTCTCCCTTTGAGAGTGCTAGAGGGGAAAGGTTCAAGCAATACATTATTTTTTGTAAAATCTTAGTAACACACTAGTGACACCCATCATTACATCAATGTGCGTCACCAAGAAATAATTTCTTAAGATTGCCTTAAGAAATAAAAGTCATCATTCACGCATATTCTATTCGGGAGATGAAATATGCGTACATTATTCATAGTAGCGCTATCGTTAACGCTTTTTGCTTGTGTTCACGAAACAAAACTACAATCACTAGATGGCCATCAAACGTTGGGTCGGGCCATCATCACGTCAGAGGGCGATCATGCAGGAAAAATCAGACTAGAGCGTGACGGTAAGGTCTATAGCGGAACATGGGTAGGAACAAAAGCGGATGAAAGCCGTGAAATTGCCAGAGCGTATGGTGCTCAGAGTTTAAAGTATAAAACTTACCAAAAAGGCTTAGGAAGTTATTTGCGTCAAGCGAATACTGTGTTGCAGACCGAGCAAGGCGAGACCTTGAATTGTGAGTTCAAATACAGAGGGACTTCAGCAAAAGGTGCTTGCCAGTCTGAAACAGATCATTTTGAATTTTTGGCAGTCTCATAATGCGATTTAGTTTATTACTCACAACTTGTGTTGCGCTAACATTCTCATACACCTCCAATGCTGAAGAACTCATCAAATTACAACGAAATCATCAGCTAACGCTGACTGAGGTTGTGCGTCTGTCAATTTTGCGAAGTCCTAAGCAGGCTGAAATTCAGGCGGGCAAAGGTTTGGTCAATGCCAAAAATATACAAGCAAACAGTTTTTTGCCGAGCGCACCAGCGGTTTCGGCCGGGCTTCAAAATGATGCTGTGGGTAGTAATCGTAATTTAAGTCAGTGGGAAGTGGGGCTTGATTTACCTATATGGTTGCCTGGCCAAAAAACAGCGCGTACTACTTTAGCGCAAGGTGCACAAACAGAATTGGATAAGACAAGTGCCAATTTGTCGCTCGATATCGCAGGGCAGGTGCGAGATGCGTTGTGGAGTCTAGGCATGGCCATCAATGAAGCGGAGTTACAGGATGCGCGCCATAAGGCGGCACAAGATTTACTCGCAGATGTAGAAAAACGCTGGAAAGCGGGCGAGCTAGCTAAGACGGATGTGATGCTGGCGCAAAATGGTACTTTGGCTGCAAAAACTGCTTTGATTAAGGCAAACGCTGAAGTCAAACATGCCGAGCATCGTTACTGGATACTCACAGGGTTAAAAGAACTGCCAAACACTTTTGAAGAGCCGCTAAACTCAAAAGAAATGATTGATGACAGTCATCCTTGGTTGGCAGAATCAGCTGCAAAGATTGAAATTGCCAATTATCATCGAACGCTTAGCGCCATAGAGCAACGCGAAAATCCGCAGGTGATGCTGAATGTGCGTCATGAACGAGGCGCCTTTGATAGCCTTTATAACGATAGCGTAGGTGTAGCGATTCGCGTACCGCTAGATGCAAAAGTGCGTTCGGCGCCTATGATGGCAAACGCTGAAATGGCCATTGCGCAGGCTATTAGTGAACATGAACAACGCCAGCGTCTACTCGAGAGTGCATTTCATGAGGCGCAACATAACTTAGAAGTGATTCGTGAAGAGATTGAAATTTTGCAGGCACAACACAAACTTTCTCAAGAAAGTTTGCAGTTGGCTAAAAATCTTTTGCACTTGGCGAATCAGACCTCATTGATTTGTTACGCATCCAAGCAACCGCCTATGAGTCAGAGCGCGCACTGAAAAGCCGCCAAACTCAGATGCAATGGCATATTGCACGTTATAACCAAGCTATTGGAGTTTTACCTTGAGAAAAATTAAATCCGTTTGTTTGTTCATTGTGATGGTAAGTCTAAGTGCGTTGAGTCATGCGGAGAGTTTAATCGCAATGACACCTCAGCAGATGCAGACGCTTGGCATTACCGTTTCACCGCTAGTTGCGACAAATGCAGTCGTGAGTAATAAGTTGCCTGGAGAAATTATCATTCCAGTAAATCAGGAGCGCATCGTCAGCACACCGCAAAGCGGATTAATTGATGCAATGTATTTTGCAGCAGGTCAGTCAGTTAAACGCGGCCAAGTGATTGCACATATTAGTAGCACAGAATTAGTCGGATTGCAGAGTGATTATTTGCGCGGTAAAACGCAGCACCAGTTGAGCAAAAATATGGCAGATCGAGACCGTGAGTTATATAAAGACGGCATTATTGCTGAGCGCCGATTGCTGACGACAGAAAGTAGCCATCAAGAATTGTCAGTTGAATTAAAGCAACGCAGACAAGCGCTGAAAATGGCTGGTATGGGTGAAGGCTCAATTGCAAAATTGGAAAAAAGTGGTGAATTAGCGAGTGGATTTACGCTGACATCCCCAATTGATGGCATTGTGATTGAGCAATTGGGATCTACCGGACAACGCGTAGATGCAAGCA
>JAKPIR010000359.1 GCA_029549705.1 Pseudomonadota bacterium
TCATCGTCTATCTCAACGCGCAAATTGAAGCAGGCGCACAATCGGTAATGATTTTTGACTCTTGGGGTGGCGCACTTTCACACGCCGCATATCTCGAGTTTTCACTGAATTATATGGAAAAAATAGTCTCAGGTCTGACTAAAGAACGTGAAGGCAGACGTGTACCTAATATCGTATTCACCAAAGGCGGCGGACTCTGGCTCGAAGCCATTGCAGACATTGGCACTGATGCTTTAGGTTTGGATTGGAATGTTGATATTGGTGATGCCAGAAAACGTGTTGGTGATAAAGTAGCTTTGCAAGGCAACCTTGACCCTGCCATTTTGTTATCAACACCCCAAGTAATTGAACGTGAAGTCGCTGCAACCTTGGCAAGCTATGGCCGTGGCAGCGGGCATGTGTTTAACTTGGGGCATGGCATCACGCAACATACCCCACCAGAGAATGCCACTGCGATGGTGGATGCTGTTCTTAAGCACAGCAGGCAGTACCACACAATTTAAAACCATAAAAAGGCCTATATCATGACTAATATTAAAAAAGCTGCAAAAAAAATTGAGACAGCAAAAAGTAAAATTCCTACATCAGCAAAAACCAAGGCAGCAAAAGTCTCAAAAGAAACAAACACACTTGTTTCAGAGGATGTTCTAAATAGCATGATTGCAACGAGAGCATACTTTCTAGCAGAACACAGAAATTTTGCACCAGGCTATGAGATTAATGACTGGTTAACTGCAGAAGCTGAGATAAAAAAACAATCAACAATAAAAGGAAACCTGAAAGCGAGAAAGGCTTAATTTTTCTAATTCGAAAATTATAAGCTTTAACATAAACTTAATTAAGAAAACATCGTATGAGTCATTTACCTAACTGCCCCCAATGCAATTCAGAATTCACCTACGTTGACAACAATATGTACATTTGCCCTGAATGTGCGCATGAATGGACTAAAGATGCTCCCTCAACCAGTTCAGAAGAAGTAATGGTAGTCCGTGATTCTAATGGTAATATTCTTCAAGATGGAGACACTATTACCGTGATTAAAGACCTAAAGGTCAAAGGCTCTTCATTAGTAGTCAAAGTAGGTACAAAAGTTAAAAATATTCGGATTGTCGATGGCGATCACGACATTGACTGTAAAATTGACGGTATTGGTGCTATGAAATTAAAGTCGGTATTTGTTAAAAAAGCCTGAATTGTACTAGCTCAGACCTGATCTGACAGTTACCGAGTTTTTAGGGTGCCTTTCAGATTAGATTTGGTTTAGGTTTTTTGCGAGCTTTCAGCTTCGCTGAAATGCCTGCTTAAATCAGTTTCCCACTAAGTAAAGTTTCCATTGGCGTTCTGCCGTTGCAAATCTTACCCTGATGAGTTCTTCATTATTGAAATGATTGAGCCAACCTTCCAGCTCATATTGAAAAGCTTCTATATTCGAGTAAAGCTTTTTGCGGGATGTAATTTTGTAGAACTCCTGCAATAGTTTTTTATAAAAAAGATTTCATTAACCCTTGAAATCAGTTTAATCTGCCCCAAATTAGCAATCGAGGCATGCGAGTGCTAAAATGCCGCGTTGCCCTTGCAATTTATAAAAGCAAATACATTTTTTAGATTTATAGCATAACTTATCAGGAGATACTGTATGAAAATTCGTCCTTTACACGACCGTGTGATTGTTAAACGTTCTGAAGAAGAGCGTACAACCGCCTCAGGCATTGTAATCCCAGATTCAGCCACTGAAAAACCAGACCAAGGTGTGGTGCAGGCTGTAGGGAATGGCAAACGTGATGAAAATGGCAAAGTGATTGCCTTGGACGTTAAAGTGGGCGACAAAGTGTTATTTGGTAAATACGCAGGCCAAACCGTTAAAGTGGACGGCGAAGAATTATTAGTGATGCGCGAAGAAGACATCATGGCAATTGTCGAGTAATTTCGAATTAAGAATATATTAAATAATATTTAGGAGAATTGAATATGGCAGCAAAAGACGTAAGATTTGGTGATGACGTTCGTCAAAAAATGGTCAACGGCGTGAATGTACTCGCCAATGCAGTGAAGGTCACCTTAGGCCCTAAAGGCCGTAACGTGGTATTAGAGCGTTCTTTTGGCGCACCAACTATCACTAAAGATGGTGTATCAGTTGCAAAAGAAATCGAATTGAAAGATAAATTCGAAAACATGGGCGCACAAATGGTAAAAGAAGTGGCCAGCAAAACTTCTGATATCGCGGGCGACGGCACAACAACTGCAACCGTGTTAGCACAAGCGATTATTCGTGAAGGCATGAAATCAGTCGCTGCTGGCATGAACCCAATGGACTTAAAACGCGGTATCGATAAAGCGGTTGAAGCGGCTATTGCTAACTTAAAAGAGCAGTCAAAGCCATGTACAACCAGCAAAGAAATTGCGCAAGTGGGTTCTATTTCTGCCAACTCAGACAGTTCAATCGGTCAAATCATTGCTGACGCGATGGACAAAGTAGGTAAAGAAGGTGTGATTACCGTTGAAGATGGTTCAGGTTTAAGCAACGAGTTAGACGTTGTGGAAGGCATGCAGTTTGATCGTGGTTACTTGTCACCTTATTTCATCAATAACCAAGAACGTCAAATTGCATTGATGGACAACCCATTTGTGTTGTTGCATGACAAAAAAATCTCCAACATCCGTGACTTGTTACCTGCCCTAGAGCAAGTGGCTAAAGCGGGCCGTCCATTGTTAATCATTGCAGAAGACGTTGATGGTGAAGCGCTGGCAACTTTGGTAGTGAATAACATCCGCGGCATTTTAAAAACTGTTGCTGTTAAAGCGCCTGGTTTTGGTGACCGTCGTAAAGCCATGTTAGAAGACATCGCCATTTTAACTGGCGGTACTGTGATTGCTGAAGAGGTTGGCTTGAAGCTTGAAAATGTGAAACTTGAAGACTTAGGTTCAGCAAAACGCATTGAAGTGGGTAAAGAAAATACCATTATCATTGACGGCGCTGGTCATGAGGGCAACATCAAATCACGCATTACACAAATCAAAACACAAATCGAAGAAGCAACAAGCGACTACGACCGTGAAAAATTGCAAGAACGTGTAGCTAAATTGGCTGGCGGTGTTGCTGTGATTAAAGTGGGTGCAACCACTGAAATCGAAATGAAAGAGAAAAAAGCACGCGTAGAAGATGCATTGCATGCAACCCGCGCAGCGGTTGAAGAAGGCATTGTCGCTGGCGGTGGTGTAGCGTTGATTCGTGCACGCGATGCGATTGCTAAAGTAAAGGGTGACAACCTTGATCAAGAAGCCGGTATCAAAATTGTATTGCGCGCTGTTGAAGAGCCGTTACGCCAAATCACAGCAAACGCAGGTGTTGAACCATCAGTGGTTGTTAACAATGTTGCAGCGGGTAAAGGCAATTATGGTTACAACGCTGCCAACGAAACCTACGGCGACATGGTAGAAATGGGTGTGTTAGACCCAACTAAAGTCACACGCTCAGCATTGCAAAATGCAGCTTCAGTGGCAGGCTTGATGTTGACTACAGATTGCATGGTTGCTGAACTGCCAAAAGACGACGCACCAGCAATGCCTGATATGGGCGGTATGGGCGGCATGGGCGGTATGATGTAGCCTTTTGATGTTGCATCAACTTATCTATCTTGCGATGGGTTGATGCATTCAAAAAGCGCTAACTTGCACTTCACAGTTAAACCTCGCTTCGGCGAGGTTTTTTATTGCCAATAAACTATAATTTACCATCATTCACTAAAATATTTTTTCACCATGCTCCAAGAAAAACCTGGTCAACTTCATCCATCATGGCAAGCCGTGATTGGTGAAGAGCTAAATCAACCTTACATGCAAAGCTTGCGCGCCTTTCTGAAACAAGAAAAAGCCGCTGGTAAAACCATTTACCCACCCAGCCCGTTGATTTTTAATGCGTTTAATCACACCCCGTTTGATAAAGTGCGCGTGGTGATTATTGGGCAAGATCCTTATCATGGCCAAGATAATGGGTTGCCACAGGCGCATGGCCTGAGTTTTTCAGTGCCTGCAGGTGTGAGATTACCGCCCTCCTTGCAGAATATTTATAAAGAAATTGAAACTGATCTCAACATCAAAATGAGCAAAAACGGCGATTTAACGCCGTGGGCTGAACAAGGCGTTTTGTTGCTCAACGCCACGCTGACCGTTGAACAAGCCACCGCTGGCGCGCATCAAAACAAAGGTTGGGAGCAATTTACTGATGCGGCAATCGCAGCTTTAAATGCACATCGGCAGAATCTGGTATTTGTGCTTTGGGGCAGTTATGCGCAAAAAAAAGGCGCTATCATTGATGAAAAAAAGCATTTGGTGCTCAAATCCGTGCACCCTTCCCCCTTATCTGCCCACCGTGGTTTTTTTGGCAATCACCAGTTTTCAAAAATCAATCAATACTTGATTGCACACCAGCAGCCCGCCATCAACTGGCAACTTTAAAGATTAAATTCACCTAGCAATTCTAAGTAAAAATAACAGCCTGACCCTTAGTGCTAACCACTATAAAACCTGCGAGAAAAAAATAATGCCCTGCGAGCCTTTATTTATAAGGCTCGCAGGGCATGTAAAAAGGTTGATAGAAAATCTAGCTAAAAAATGTGCTTTTTTTGCAAGAAATATTCGCTTAAATTACTAATTTCTTGGCACAAAAAAAGCCCTGCAAATGCAGGGCTTTTTACTTAGCGTTATTGCACTAAACTAATCTGAAAAAATTATTTTTTTACTTTTTTCTTTTTAGTTGTCGTTGTTTTGGTTGGCGTAGTTGCCTTTTGCACTGGCTCTTCTGCCTGCACTGCTAAGTTGCCGCCCGCACCCAAACCACCTTCAACCGTTTGCGTTTTGTAGTTTTTAACGGCTTTCACAAGGTTGTTGTATGAGTCAGTAAATGCTGCAACAACCACTTTACCTTCAGGCGTTTTGGTATAACCGCCACCCGCTGCGCCCATGCGGCTGCCAAACGCGCCGCCAAACAAACTAAAGTCGGTATTTCTGGCGCTACCTTCTGCGGCGGCAACTTGAACACTGCTGCGGTTATCTACTAGCGTGAGCATGGTGCTGGCATCGGCAAATTTAAGGCCGCCTGCCAACAAACCTAACCAACCACCGCCCCAGCCACCCAAACCAGCACCTACACCACCGGTGTCGTTGCTACTGAATGTAATGGTTGGGTTCATAGCGTAATCCGCCGCGACCATTTGGCCTTTTTTGAAGTTACTTGTTTCGCGCATTTCACCGCTGTCGCGCAGGTTACGCTCGCCATTACCTAGTGCCATGGCAGCACCTCGGTCAACCACCACAAAGCAGTTAGATTGCTGCACTAACAATTTGAGCACTGGCGTGGTTGGGCCTAGATGATATTGACCCGTTAATTGTCTGTACCAGTCTGCATTGGTGTCTTCAACCACGGCTAAAGTACCCAGTGGTTTATCGCATTTTTCGAGTGTTGCGTTGGCATTCACTGCGTTGCCACCGCCGGCTGAACCAGTCGCTTCGGTTTTGGCTTTAGAACTGCCCATATCCATGGTTGCACAGCCAGTGGCCGCTAGTAGCATTGTGACTGAACTTACCGCCATCAGCATCGTTTTAAGTTGGAATTGCATTTTTACCCCTTTTTATGTTCGTTTCGATAACAAATGATTAACTAAATGAATATTAATTTTTCTGATGACCGCTAGGCGTGGAAACATTTTCAGAATTATGAGTGCGATAATATCATAAATTTACAATCGCCTAACACACGAACAGACTATTGAAAACCCTACTTTAGTATGGTTTGGGTAAAAAAAAAGCCCCAACTCAAGGGGATAAGAGTTGGGGCAAAATGCCTTATTGTTAAGGCTTCCGCTTAGGGAGGAAAGAGCGGAAAGGATAACCAAAATTTAATTTGGCTATCATGCTATCTATGAGTGGTCACAACCATTGTTAGTTCGCGCTTTTTTGTAACAGTTTGTATCTAGTAGGAGCGCAATTTATTGCGCGAAAGAGAAGTTAATTGACATGACATTCGCGCAATAAATTGCGCTCCTACATCATGCTAAAATGCTCGGCTATGAACAGCCAAAACTTAACTTCACAAGACCCACTTTTAGCAGGCCTTAACAATAAACAGTTGGAGGCCGTCACACTGCCGCAACAGTCGGCCCTCATTCTTGCGGGCGCGGGCAGTGGCAAAACACGCGTACTGACGGCGCGGATTGCCTGGCTGATTCAAACAGGCCAAGTCTCACCAACTGGGTTATTAGCGGTAACCTTTACCAACAAAGCAGCCAAGGAAATGCTTACGCGCATTACGGCTTCCCTTCCCATCAACACGCGTGGCATGTGGGTGGGCACGTTTCATGGACTGTGCAATCGCCTGTTACGCGCACATCACCGCGAGGCCGGGTTGCCGCAGAGCTTTCAAATTTTAGATATTGCCGACCAGCTTTCTGTCATAAAACGCTTGATGAAATTGATGAACGTGGATGATGAAAAATATCCGCCCAAGCAAGTGCAGAATTTCATTAACGGCTGCAAAGATGAGGGCTTACGCGCCCATGCTGTTGAGGCTTATGATGCCCATTCACAAAAAATGCGCGAGATTTTTGACGCCTACGATAAGCAATGTCAGCGTGATGGCGTGGCCGATTTTGCTGAATTATTGTTACGCTGTTACGAGCTGTTAGAACGTGATGCCAATATTCGCCAGCACTACCAAAGTCGCTTTAAATATATTCTGGTGGACGAGTTTCAAGATACGAATCGCCTGCAATATTTGTGGCTAAAATTGCTGGCGGGCCATGGTAATTGCATGTTTGCCGTGGGCGATGATGACCAGTCGATTTACGGTTTTCGCGGCGCGCGCGTAGGCAATATGCGTGATTTTGAAAAAGATTTCAACGTACAGAATATTGTTAAACTAGAAGAAAACTACCGCTCACACAGCAATATTTTAGATGCCGCCAATGCGATTATTTCGCACAACAACAATCGGTTAGGTAAAAACCTGTGGACGTCTGCTGGCGCTGGCGAACCTGTGCGCGTATATGACGCCTACAACGACACCGATGAAGCGCAATTTATTGTGGATGAAATCAAAATGCTGCATTGCGAAGGCACCTCGCTTGGCGAAATTGCGCTGCTCTACCGCTCAAACGCACAATCGCGCATCTTAGAGCAGGCGTTATTTTCTGCCAATTTACCGTATCGCGTGTATGGCGGCTTGCGCTTTTTTGAGCGAGCCGAGATTAAGCATGCACTGGCTTATATGCGCCTAATCGCCAACGCCAATGATGACACCGCGCTGTTGCGCGTGATTAATTTCCCAGCACGTGGCATCGGTGCGCGTAGCTTAGAGCAATTACAAGAGGCCGCACGTGCGCATGATTGCAGCATTTGGCAAGCCGCCATTAACAAAGTGGGTAATGGCAAGTTGGGGGGTAAAGGCATTGAGGGCTTTGTCGCGCTGATTCGCCAAATGATTGATGAAGCGTACGGCATCAGATTATCTGAATTGACCGAACTCGCCATCAACAAGTCTGGTTTGATGGCGCATTATCAAAACGACAAAGAAGGCGAAGACCGCATTGAAAACTTACAAGAGCTCGTCACGGCCGCAGTGTCATTCACCAATCAAGATTTTGGTAATCACAACAATGTAGATGGCGAAACCGAACAAGATTTGCTCACGCAATTTTTAAGCCACGCAAGCCTAGAAGCGGGTGAACACCAAGCCGATGTCGGGCATGAAGCGTTACAACTCATGACGGTGCACGCCTCAAAAGGCTTGGAATTTAAAGTCGTATTTATCAGCGGGCTTGAAGAAGGCTTATGCCCGCATGAACAAAGTTTGTATGAAAATGCAGGCTTAGAAGAAGAACGGCGCCTGATGTACGTGGCGGTGACCCGCGCGCGCCAACGGCTGTATTTAAGCCATGCGCAAAGCCGCATGCTGCATGGCAAAGTACGTTACGGCATTGCATCGCGCTTTTTAGATGAAATCCCTGAAAAATTGCTGAAGCACATAAACAGTAAACCTGTCAGCAAACCTAGCTACAGCCGCGATTACAACGAGTTACCGCAAATCATGCGCACACAGCAAAGCAGTGACCAAAAAAACGCCATGCCATGGAAAGTAGGACAACAAGTCAATCACACTAAATTTGGTAACGGCGTGGTGGTGAGTTATGAAGGCAACGCGAGCGACATGCGCGTGCAAGTAAATTTTGGGCGTGAAGGCTTGAAGTGGTTGGCAATGGAGTTTGCAAAACTGACACCGCTTTAGCTTAATGCGCGAATCTTTTAGCTTTGCGTTTTTGAAGCCAGCGAATCACTCCTGTTATAAATAATATTGGTAACACTAGGCCACTGAGAAACACTAAAATGCGTCCAGTCCAGCCAAAGGCTTTGCCTGAATGAAGCGGCCATTGCCAATCTAAAAACGTCTCTCCTGCCGTTTTTCTGGTCGTGGCGTCACGCACATCTACAATGCGCCCAGTTTGCGCCTCTACCGAGATAATCCGCTCTGCCCAAAATCGGCTAGTACTCGCCACACCTTGGCGTGAAAACAAATACAAGCCATTGCCTGTATCGTCTGCCATCCATTTAAATTCGCCTTCTGGGTATGCGTCTTCTGCAATCTGTGCGGCTTTGGCTAAACCTATACGCGTATTTGGCGCGCCTAATTTTACAACGGGAGTTTGATTGGTTTTTGGCGATACCGCCTGCACCAGACCAACAAACTTAGCGTTAAAATTCATGTAGATTCCTGATAACAACACCGCGATAAGCACGATACAGCTGTAAAATCCTGCGATTTTATGAATATCAAAGTTAATGCGCTTTTGATTGGTAGATTTTTTGAAAGTGAATGCCTGCCTCCATCTGTTTGTAAGTGGCCACCATAAAATCATGCCTGTAAGCGCAGAAAATATGCCGAAAATTCCTAAAAAACCGACAATGGATCCACCCCAAAAATCATCTAGCAACAAGCGATAGTGCAACACAGCAATAAAATCAATCAATCCAGGTGGTAAACCAGCCGCTAAAGGAAAAGTACGAATGCCTGTCACTTGGGCAGTGTAAGGATTAACGCGAATACTTACCCAAGTTTCTGGCGTACCGTTGTCAGCATTAGCAGGCCGAATATAGCCTATGCCATACGTAGAATCTTCGACACGCGGATACTGTATGCCTGAACGTTGGTCTGACGGCTTTGCCACGGTCGTAGCGGCATCGAGTATGTCTTGCAACGGTTTGTAAGCTAACGTGCCACGTGGGTCTGGCACCACCGAAAGCACACCAGGGTTAAACCATTGATCTAGCTCTTGATAAAAAACTGAAATGCTCCCAGTAATACCAATGACAGAGAGCAACAAACCCATGGACAAACCAAGCCACAAGTGCACTTTTAACCATATTGCCCGCCGTTTTTTAAGGCGATTAAGACGGGCGCTATACATTTAAAATATCAGCCCCGTTAATACTCAAACTTGAGCGATGCAGTTGCTTTAAGTGGCTCGGCGGCAAATGCTTGCGCAGGGCCTTGTGCTGTTGGGTAATAGGTTTTATCGAGCAAGTTGTTCACGTTAATTTGCGCGGTAATTTGATGTTCGCCTAGCTTCATTTTGTAAGCTGCATAAGTATCTAAACGCACATAGCCTGGTAATATAAAGCTATTAGCATTGTCGCCTTGAGATGAACTAGCCGCAAACACACCACCACCAACACTTAAGCCTTGCAAGACATCATCAGAAAACGCATATTTAAGCCAAACGCCGCCACTGCTATGTGGCGTATTGGCTAAGCGATTCCCCTGATTACCATTATTATCTTTTGTGAGCGTCACATCATTAAATGCTGCATTCGCGATGATACTTAAATTGTTAGAGATTTTTCCTGATACATCAAATTCAATTCCTTTACTTCTCGTTTCACCAATTGAAATTGAAAAGCCTGGGGTTGCTAAGTCGGCAGTGGCAAGATTTTGTTTTGTAAGCTCATATAAAGCCACACTAGCCATCAGTTTGCCATCAAATAATTCTGTTTTTCCGCCAATTTCATATTGTTTTGAGGACTCAGGATCTAACATTTTACCTGTAGCAGTTAAGCCAGTATTTGCCCAGCCACCAAAGGCTTCGGTATAACTACCATAAACAGATAACCAATCTGTGGCTTTATATGTTAACCCAACCTTAGGACTAAACTCTTTTTCATGTTTTGTAATTGTGGCGGCTTTTGCATCTGCCATTGATGTGCCTGCAAAGCCGTTTGACATATCCGTTCTATCATAGCGTCCACCTAGCAATAAATGCCAGTCATTCGCAATGGTTAGTTGATCTTGGAAGTAAATGCCGTTCCACTTATCTGTTCTATTCCACCAAGCAGTTACCGGGCTTGCTTTTAGAGTAGCTTTACTCACTAAGCCATACACTGGGTTGTTGATATCGATGTCGGGTAATGCCCAGTCAGCCCAGTTTGCATAATTGCGAAAGCGATGATAATCCGTGCCTACTAGCACCGTATGCTTTATGCCCGCAGTATCAAACTTACCTTGCACGTCAATATAAGCATCCTCCGTATTACGATGGTCGTAATCACTCCCCAAACCCCAGCGACTTAAAGTCACATTATCTGCCGCAAGTGAGCTGTTCACAACGTTAGCATATTTGTAATTGCCACGATATGCGCCAACGCCACCGCGTATAGTCCACTGGTCATTAAATTGATGCTCACCAGATAAATTTAACACGTCCGCCTTAAAATGGTTTTGCAAATTGGGCTCACCATAAAATTTGCGGATTGAAACTGATGATGGGCGTTTGCCAATCACAGGCACACCAGTCATGGCTTGTTCTTTTTCATTGCGATGCTCGTAAGCCAAAGTCAATTTAGTGCCTACGGCAGGTTGCCAAGTAAGTGATGGTGCAATAAATGTGCGCTTATCAAACGCATAATCCACAAACGAATCCGTATTCAGATATTCCGCATTCAAACGATACATCAGCGTTTTATCTTCGTTAATCGGACCAGTTAAATCAACCGTAGTACGATAAAAGCTATCTGTACCGACTTGTTGTTGAATTTCATAATGAGGTGTAGCAGATGGCTTTTTAGTGACCACGTTGACCATGCCACCTGGCTCTACACGGCCATATTGAATCGCCGCAGAGCCTTTAAGTATTTCAACTCGCTCTGCATTTGCAAGCGGCACAGTTAAAAACATAATGCGCTGTCCATCACGAAATGGCTCAGACGTAAAACCACGTGATTGCAATGTTTCGTAAGCCGCAGAATAAGGTGAAGGCAAGGACAGCATGCCACTCACGTTTTTAACCACATCTTCTAAACGGTAAGCTTGCTGATCTTGTAACACTTGTTGTGGAACAACTTGTATAGAAAATGGCGTTTCCATAACAGGGGTGTCAGTTTTTAACGCAGTACTCGCATTCGGGCTTGTGTAAGCT